>CAJCHW010000071.1 GCA_903970125.1 Chlamydiota bacterium | reverse complement strand
GCCGGCGCCGCCGTTGCCGCCGACAAGGCCTTCAGCGTTTCCGCCGGTCCCGCCGAATCCCGTCTCGACGTAGGGGTTGATGTTGCCGCCGCCTCCGCCGCCGCCGCCGCCCGCAACCACAAGCCGCGAGTAGAGGCTGTTGGATTCCGCCGCGGCCTTGGACTGAAGGTCAGACCCGCCGCCTCCGGCACCCCCGGCGCCCGAGCAGCTGCCCGACGTGCCGCCGCTACCGCCGCCGCCGAAGTCCACGTAAAACACTTCACCTTCGTGCACCGACAGCACGGCCTTGACCCTGGCGCCCGAACCTCCGGGGCCTCCGGGGCCTTCAATGGAGTCACAGAAGACGGTGACGCCCTTTGTTCCGGCGCCACCGATGGCGGTGACTTCGATCTGGCTGATGCCGGGTGGCACCGTGTAGAGCTGCTGCGAACCTTCCGCAGGCTTGAACGTGTTGGTTTCGGCGTGGGCACTGGCACTGAAGCCAAGTGGCGCAGCCATCACCAGAAGTAGTGCGCCTCCAGAGCGCAGACGAGCGGATCGTCCCAAGGGGACTCCTTTCCTTGACGCTGGTCCGTGCAGAGGACATGCACGGCAAAAAGTGCACGGACAGGTGCACCGGCTCCCCACTTGCAGCCCCGGGGAGGCAACCAAGCTATCAGGCTGGACGCGAGGACGCGCTAGCCGCGCACAGTGGCCACGCGTGCGTCGGCACGTACCCAGGCGGCGGCTGCCATGGCAACGGCGACGAGCAGCACGGCGGGCCAGGCGCCGATCGCCAGCGCGAGCACATGCGAGATCGCAAATGCTGCCAAGCCGACCGCGGTGAGGACGGCGGCTGTGCGCGCGCCATGACGCTGCAGCCATGCCCGGATGCACCACAGGCCTGCGATCAGAAGCACTACCCCACCGAGGGCGCGTGAGCCGGTGCTCGCGGCAACGGCGTAACCCACGATCAACGCGCCTGCGGCCACGGGAGCTGTGGGTGTCTGGCGCACGAGCCGCAGCCTAGCGCCGCGCAGCCTCAGAGTGGCTGCGCCGGTCGACCGCTAGCCTCAGACCGACGATGGTCACAGTGGCGTGCGCCGGGCATCTGCAATGAGCTGGCTCGGAGCGGTCGGGGCGCTGATCCTGCTTGCGATCTCGCCCGTATATCTGCGCCGCAGCCTGCGTGGGCCCACACGCCCGCACCCGGTCAGCTGGGGCATCTGGTCGGCTTTGGCTGTCGTCGGGGCGATCGCCAACCATGCCGCCGGCGGCGGCGGCGCGGTCGATGTGATCTTTGTCATGGCCGCAATCGACGTGGCCATCTTCGCGGCCGCGTTGCGTGTCGCTGATGCCAAGACGTCGGCGCGGGAGGCGTGGCCGGTGATCCCGGCTGCGATCGGTGTCGCTGTGTGGCTTGGCGCGCAGGATCCACTGGCGGCGACAATCGGGGTCGTCACCGCCGATGCGTGCGCCTACTGGCCGACGCTCACCAAGACCTGGCGCGAGCCGCGGTCGGAGCCGTCACTGCTGTGGGCGATCGCAGGCGTGGCGTTTGTGTTCGCGTGTGCCAGCGTCAGCACAGTCGATCCAGCGTCATTGCTTTACCCGGTCTACCTGACCGTCAGCAGCCTGCTGATCGCAGCTGTGTCGTGGACGCGTCGCGGCCGCGTGGTGGCGCTGCTTACGCCGCCCCAGCCGCGATAAACCCGCGCGGTCAGTCGAGTGCGGCCAGCGCGGCCAGCAGAGACTCGCCGTGCTTGTCACAGAACGCCGGCCCGATCCCTTTGGTCTGGAGCAGTTCGGCCACGTTGTGTGGTCGGCGACCAAGCAGCGCCCTCAGCACGCTGTCGCTGACGACCGTAAACGCGGGCTTGCCGTCTGCCCGATCCATGCGCCAGGACCTGAGTGCCTCAAACTCGCACGCGTCGACGGGCTCATCCGCCGCTTGCGCCAGCGCGCGGCTGCGTCGAGCCGCAGGGCGGCGAGCATCCCGGGCGCCCACAGGCGCCGAGCTGGCCGCTTGCACAAGCGCCGCGTCGGGATCGCAAACGTCGCAGCATCTGCCGGTGGGTGCGCCCTGGGCGCCATCGCCGAAGTGATCCAGGATCTGACGCCGTCGGCAGGTCTGTCCGTCGGCGCTGAAGCGCTCGATCGAGCGGTAGGACTCCCAGCCGCGGTCCCTGGCGGCCTTGATCGCCATCTGGGCCAGGCGCGGGCTGCCGCTGCCGGTCGGTCTCACCAGCAGGCCGTCCCTATCACCGGGCGAAAGCTCCAGCGCGCCCGCGCGCTCGGCGATCGACAGCAGCATTCGCTCGCGGTCACCCAGGTCCGCGTAGGCGATCGCCACGACACCGTCGTCTGCGCCGGAACGCAGCGCCCCAACGTAACGCTTGACGTCATCCACGCTCGTCTCCCGCTTCTTGATGAACGAAATCAGCCGGCCCAGGTCGGCCCGGGCGGCCAAAAGCAGGGCGCGTGCCGGCTTGCCGTCACGCCCTGCCCTGCCGGCCTCCTGGTAGTAGGCCTCAAGGCTCGTGGGCAGCGCCCAGTGCGCCACCGTGCGCACGTCGGCCTTGTCGACGCCCATGCCAAATGCGCTCGTCGCGACCACCACCTCAGCCGCGCCTCCCATAAACGCCGCCTGACTGTCCTTGCGGCTTTGCGGGTCCATGCCCGCGTGGTAGCTCACCGCGGCCATTCCCTGCCGCGCGAGGCTGCCGGCCAACTCGTCAGCGTCTTTACGTGTGCCGCAGTAGACGATCGCGGGCGTGGCGGCGGGCTCGCCGAGCACGTGCATCAGGGCTCCGTGCTTGCGCGCGATCGCCCCCTTGCCCTCCACTGCGACCACGTCGAAGATCAGGTTCGGCCTGTCAAAGCCCGAGCGGATCGACAGCCAATCACGCAACTGCAGGCGCGCCGCGATCTCGTCGGCAACCTGTGGCGTTGCCGTCGCCGTGGCGGCCAGCACCGCCGGCCGATCAGGCTGATCGAGGTTGCGTCGACACGAGCAGATGGCGTCGTGCAGACGCAGGTAGTCCGGCCTGAAGTCGTGACCCCACTCCGCGACGCAGTGCGCCTCATCGACGACGAACAACGCTACGGGCCTGCGCGCGAGCACCTGCCGAAAGGCGGCGGAGGCAAACCGCTCCGGCGAAGCCAGCACCAGCTGCGT
>CAJCHW010000070.1 GCA_903970125.1 Chlamydiota bacterium | reverse complement strand
CTCTTCCGATCTATCCAACGGCGCTGCTTTTGGGTCTGAACGTCGGCCCCAACCTCGCGGCGAGCGGATCCCTGTCGGCCGTGCTCTGGTGGCGTGCCGCGAAACAGGTAAACGCCCAGCCGTCACTTGTCGCGTTCTCGTTGCGAGGAATGCCGCTTGCAGCATTCGCGATGGTCGTCGCGTTGGCGGCCGCGGCCGTTGCGCCGGGCGGCTTGTGATCGAGCCGCACCGACTCCGCCCGAGACCGCCGCAATCCGTGGTCTGCAGCAGCCATCGATAGCCTCCAGGTCACGATGTGGGATGGGCTTCTCAGGCGCCTAGAGGGCGAGATCGTCGTGTTGGAGCCACTGGGCGCGCACCACCGCGACGCCCTATGGCTGGCCGCACAGCACCCTGAGATCTGGACGTGGTTGACGCCTCTGGGCGACGACGAGCACGTGTTTGACACGTGGTTTCAGCAGGCCCTCGCCGCGGCCGACGCGGGTTCCGAGGCCGTGTTTGCCACGATCGATGCACATAGCGGCGCAGTCATCGGCAGCACCCGTTATCTGGCGTTGCGTGAGCCTCACCGTGGGCTTGAGATCGGCTGGACGTGGTTGGCCCCCGCAGCGTGGCGCACCGGCGCAAACGCTGAGGCAAAGCTGCTGATGCTGGAGCACGCGTTTGGCGAGCTGGGGTGTATGCGTGTCGAGTTCAAGACCGACTCCCGCAACGAGCAGTCGCGCAACGCGCTCGCCGCGCTGCCCGCTCAGTTTGAGGGAATCTTTCGCAAGCACATGGTCATGCCCGGCGTGGGCGTGCGCGATTCGGCCTACTTCAGCATCATCGATCGGGACTGGCCCAGCGTGCGTGCCAACCTCCAGCGTCGCGTCGCACGTGGTCGCGCTGGGGGCTCACAGGCCGGCTAGCGGCCGGCGAGAACCTGCTCGTTGTCCTCCGAGACATTGGCGCTCAGCACTGCCTCCGGTTCGACCGGCTCAGCATCGGCGATCGGTCCGTGGCCCGGCGCCGGCGGACGCGCGAGCACCGCGGGCACTGCCACAATCGCAGCGGCTGCCAGCCCCGCGGCGATCCAGAACGCAAGGTGATAGCCGCCGGTAAGCGCTGCAACCGAGCCGTGGCCGTGCGCAATCAGGGAGTGTGTGCGCGATGACGACAGCGTCGCGAGCACTGCCAGGCCGAGTGCGCCGCCGACCTGCGCGGTCGTGTTGACCAGGCCTGAGGCAAGACCGGCGTCCTCGGGGCCCGTGCCGGACATGGCGACGTTCATCAGAGCGGGAAAGCACACGCCGGCACCGATCCCGAGCAGGAGCATCGATGGCAGTACATGCACGATGTAGCTCGCGTGCACGGGAGCTTGCGCGAACAGCACCAGCGCGACCACGATCAGCGCCAGTCCCGGGGCGAGCGCGTTGCGGGCGCCGAAGCGTGTGACCAGCCGCTCGGAGTAGCGAATCGAAAGGAACCCCATCGTCACGGAGACGGGCAAGAATGCGAGTCCGATCTGCAGCGCGTCATAGCCGAGCACACGCCGCAGGTAAAGAGCGCCGAGGAAGAACATGCCGAACATTCCTGCCACCGACAGGACCTGGATGAGGTTGGCAACAACAAAGTTGCGCGAGCGGAAGATCCGCAACGGCACCAGCGGGGTGCGCGCGGTGGCCTCACGTGCGAGGAACGCGCCGAGCAGCACGAGCGAGATGGCGCCAAGCGCAAGCGTGGTGCCGGCGCCCCAGCCGTCTTCGGCTGCGGGTTTGACGATTGTGTAGACGCCCAGCATCAGCGCCGAGGTGATCAGAACGGCACCGGGAACGTCTGCGCCCTTGCCAAAGCCGATGCCGGCGTCGCGGTGCAGCAGGCGCGCGGCGAGCGCAGCCGTGACCGCGCCGATGGGGATGTTTACGAAGAAGATCCAGTGCCAGTCGATCGCCTGCGTGATCACACCGCCTGCAAGCAGGCCGACGGACCCGCCCGCGGAGGCGACGAATGCGTACACGCCGATCGCCTTGGCCTGCTCGCGCGGCTCGGGGAACATCGTCACGATCATGCCCAGGATCACGGCAGAGGTCATCGCTCCGCCGATGCCCTGCACGAAGCGGGCGGCGATCAGCCATGTCTGGCTTTGGGCCAGACCGCACAGCAGCGAAGCCGCGGTGAATAGTCCGACGCCGGCCAAAAACACGCTCCTGCGCCCGATCAGGTCCCCGAAGCGCCCGGCCAAAAGCAGCAGGCCGCCGAAGGCGATCAGGTATGCGTTGATCACCCACGCGAGGCTTGACGTCGTGAAGTGCAGGTCGTTCTGAATGGAGGGCAGCGCGACGTTGACCACGGTCACGTCGAGCACGATCATGAGCATGCCCACGCACAGCACGTAAAGCGCGACCCAGCGCGCGTCGCGGCCCGCCGGCTCGGGCTCGCCCGCGACGTGGCTCGGGTCCCGGAGTTCGGTCACTGAGGAGCTCAAGCGCTCGCGCCGCCGCTGTCGACATAGGCGCCAAGCGTGTCCATTAACACGTTGGTGCCGTGCTCGCGCTCGGCCGGGTTGTCCAGCCCGTCGAGATACACGCCGTGCTCGGTCAGCGTCAGATGCGTCCCAGTGCCGCGCGCCTCAAGCTCGACTGCAGCAACCGATACCGATATGCGGGCGCTGTCGCGATGCATGTCGTAGGTATAGATGATCCGCTTGCCCGCCACGATGTCCTGGCAGAGAGCGTCGAAGGTGTACACACCGCCGTCATCGGGCAGTCCGATTGCAAGGTGCTCGCGCCCACCCTCACGGAAGTCCAGCGTGTACGAGCCCTCGGGCTTGTTCGGCGGCCCAAACCACTGCGCCTTGGCGGCCGGATCGGCCCAGGCGCCAAACACCGCCTCCGGCGCGGCGTCGTATGTTCGCTCGATCACAAACGAGGCGTGGACTGTGGAGCGATTGCTGTCTGCCGGCTCGATCTGGCTCACTTCTGGCTCCTTCGGTCTGATGGTTGGGGTGGTTGGGCGGCGAGGTACTCGCCGAGGCGGTCAAGGTTCTGCTCCCACATGGTTCGCCGGTCTGAGATCCAGCGCTCTGCTGCTCGCAGTCCCGTCGGTCCAATCGAGCAGGTGCGAACGCGCCCGCGCTTGTGCGAGCGGACCAGGCCGCTGGCTTCGAGCACGTGCAGGTGCTGAACGACCGCAGGCAGTGAGATCGCCAAGGGACCTGCGAGTTCACTGACCGATGCGGGCTTGTGGCTGAGGCGATCCACGATCGCGCGCCGACTTGGGTCTGCAAGTGCCGCAAAGACAGAGTCGACTTCGCTGTCCGACGGCTCACGATACTTAAGCATACGCTTAAGTATGACAGAACCGGTGCCGACCGCCTAGTGGTGGTGTTTCTTGCCGCTGCGTTTGGTGATGATCGTGATCATCTTTGTATGCGTCGTCGCCGTGGCGCCCGCCGCGGTGAACGTGACCGCAACTTCCACGTTCAGGCGCTTGTGGTGCGCGAGCGCCGTCAGCGCGCGCTTGGTCGGGTTGAGTGTGAGCGTGGCAGTGCCCGCGGCGAGCAGCGTGTGCGTGGCGGTACCGTAGGTGAGCGTCTTGTCCACGGTCACGCGCCGGCGCCGGCCGTCGACTTCCTTGATCACGCTTGTCCTGTGCTTGAAGGTCGCGCGCACGCTCAGCTTGCCCGACGTCAGGCCGGCGAAGGTGAGCACGATCACGCCCTTGGGGCGCTTGGCTACCGATGGGAATGAGAACACGGATGTCTTTGCCGCTGCGCACAGGTATGAGATCGCGGGTACGGAGATTGGGCCGAACTCGGTCGCGCCCATGTCGACGATGGGCGCGTCCAGCGCAGCTGCGGCAGTCTGACCGGGGGTGCAGGCCGGCGCGTGGTACTTGCCCGCGATCTCGCGGCCGTTGCCGTAGAAGTCGGTGTTCAGGGCGGCGGGCACAAGCGCATTTGAGCCAGCATCGATCGTCGGGCTGGAAGCGATCTCGTGCACGTCGAACGACGACGGATTGCCGTCGTCGACGAGGTGGGGGTCGGCGCAGAGGTTTCCTGCGCCGGGCAGTGGCGCCGCCGAGGCCTCGGTGGCGCAGACGTCGCTGTAGGTGGCCTTCAGCGAGCCGCCGTTGGCGTCGAAACCGGCTGTCTCGTTGCCACCGGAGTCCCGGGCGACGATCGAGTTGACCAGTTCAAGATGCGCTTCCGGTTCGCCTTCGATGCCTGCCCCGACGGATGACTTGTTCAGCGTCACAGTTGAGTCGAGCACATGCAGACGCAAGCAGCCCACCCAGATGCCGCCGCCACCGAGAAGGGCGGCTTTGCCGGCTCCGATCGCGTTGCCCGCCACGACGTCGTCCTCAAGCGTGCTTTCGGGGAACTGTGCCCCGCCTTTACAGGTGGTTTCAGGGGTGATGACGCCGAGGCCGGCCGCCCGGCTCCAGCCCGATTCGGCAACGCTGACCGTGCCAACGACGTCGTTGCGCGAAAAGCGGTCGCCCGTACTTGTGAGGCTCGCGTTGTCAAGCCACTCGCCGCCGCCGCCGTAGTCGCCGACCGCGGGGGCGGTGGCAGCGATCGCGTTTGAGTCAAACACGTTGCCGCGCTGGCTAACCGGCGCGGCCTGCGTTTCCGGGCCGTCAAAGAAAAGGCCCGCGCCGGTCACGGTGTCCTTTTCCGGGGTTCCTTCGGAGTCGATCGTGTTGCCTTCAAAAGCGTTGCCTTCGAGGACGTTGGTCGAGGCGCTGCAGGCGTCCTGGAGCTCTACGCCGGCGCCGCCGCCTGTGTTGCTGCCAAGCACGAGATTGTTCTTGAGAAACCTCGATCCTGTGACGTTGATCGACGGTGGCCCGTTTGTGCAGCCCGATGCGCCCACGAGGACATAAGCGGCGTGAGCGTTGGCGCCGTGTGCTTCATCTTCGATGAAGGCGTCGTTGCTGAGCGTGACGTGCGCTCCACGAATCGAAAGCGCGCTCTTGCCGGTCTCGTCGGCGTGCTCGAATGTGAGGTTGCTCAGCGTCATCGTGCCGACTTCTTCGGAACCGGCGGTCCCGAGCAGGGGGCCGTTGATGCCGACCCCGTTGAAACCCGCGTTCGTGCCGGGCTCGCCTTCGATCGAGAAGTTTGAGCCCGCGGGCAGCGTTACGCCGGAGCCGCCGAGGTTGCCGGCGTTGCACATTTCGCCGAGTACGATCACCGCCCCTTCGCCATGGCCGGTCGCAGCAGCAGCGTCGTTGATCGACGTCTGCAGCGTCGCGCAGGTCACGCTGGAGCCCGTGGTTGCGCCCGCCGTGATCGCGCCGAGTCCAGCGGCGAGCGCGGGCGCCAGCACCGCTAGGAGCAGTTTCGCCTTGGCAGAAGTCAAAGGGTTGGGACTGGATTTCGGCATCGAGTCATGGTAGGGCTCGCCAGGCTCCAGCGATGCGGTCGGGGTACGAGGGCGGACTGCGGCTATATGACAGCGGACTGCGCGTGACGGCCGCGTGTGGCGGGTGGCTCTCAGCGCTTGCGCTGCGAACCACTAGTGCCGGTGGCACGGCGCTCGCGCTGCAGAACCTGTGCCCCGTGCCGAGGCCGTTCAGTGACCCGGTTCAGCAGCACCTCCGGCCGCCTGCGCGGACGGGCGGGCAGCCCGCGTGCGACCAGTGCCAACGTTAGCAGTGCTGCTGCGCCCACGGACCAGTAGAACCATTCAGTTGCGCCTTCGGATCCGGTGCTTACAGATGCTTCACGCAGGGTGAAAGCGGATTGGCTTGCGTGCTTGCGTACCTCTTCGCGCCGCTTGGCTGCTGCGGGGCTTTGCGCGAAGCCGCCCGCTCCCGGCGGGATCGGCTCGACCGGCGGCGTTGCCGCCGACAGAATTGTCGGAGGTGCACTGAACGCTTCGGCGAGCAGCGGTGGGGTGATCGGAGCTGGGGCCGGGGCGAGCTTTGCCACCGGATGCGCCGCATGCACCGGCGCCGGTGGCGGCGGGAGGGCGAGCAGTGCCCCGGGCAGCGAGTTGGCCAGCGGCGACGCCGGCGGCGGCGGCGTGGCCGCGCCGCCGTTGGGGCTTGAGCTGCGGGCGGTGTGGATGTGGATCACTTCGCCCACGCCCGCTCTGGTCACGGTGCCGCAAGGCGACCCGACACCGCCAGGCTGAACGGTGACAGGCAGCGAGTAGGTGTAGAGGCCGGCGGTGACCGACACCGTTGTGGTGCCCGCGTTGTAGCCGCAGAACAGACCCGAGGTCGCGGAAGGGATCGGGTGGCCGTTTTCTTCGAGCTTCGGCAAGGGCGAGCCGGATGCAATCGGTTCGACGAAGGTCCCGATCGTCGGTTCCGAACTTGAGAAGGTGTAGCTGGGCTTCACGCAGGAGCTGCATCCCGGCGAGGGGATTTCGACGTAATTGCCGTAGCCGGGGAACAGGGGGCTTTCGCCGACGCGCGTCGCGAGCGTTCCGGCGGGGCGCCGTGCGACCGCTTCGAACTGCAACGTCAGGCTGCGCGGGACGGTCAGCCCGCCCTCTGGCTTGAGTGCAAGTGAATCGATCACGGGCACGGCCGAGACCTTGACCGCGGCCGTCCACGTAGCGACCGAGACGAAGTACCACATGACACCGTTGTTCTGGGCCTGCTGGTAGCCCAGCGACGCACCCTCGTACTCGGGGATCTGCGGTCCGCCGTTTGCGTTTTCGGGCACGAGGAAGTGCCGGTCCAGTTGGGAGGGGTTGGTGGTGAAGACCGCCAGCACGCCCGCGTTGGCCAGCAGCGTGGCGACCGATTCGCCGTCTTCGGCGCCCTGCCCGGCGGGTGCCGGTTCATTCAGTGGCTTGGCGGCAAAGACCACCACGTGAAGTTCTTCTTCCTGGGCGTCCTGGAGCTGTTCTTCCAACCAGCCGCGCTGCCCTCTCGTCGCCGCGCTCGCTTCCAGCGAGCCTTCGGAGTTGTCGAGCACGATCACGCGCAGATAGCCGTTGTTCTGTTCGGCGGTAAATGAGTAGTAGCGGTTGACGTCGCCGTCAGCCGTCGGCGCACCGCTCGAGTAGGGGGTGATCGCGGCGCTGTCTGCACCGCTGCCGAACGGAGCCGGCGCTTGCGCAAAGGATTCCGCCCACGGGCCTTCGCCCTTGCCGCCGGGGACGTGGTCGTAGGGGCCCAGGGCGGCAAAGGTGGGTAGTCCGCCCAGCGGAGCGAGCAGTTCCGGCAGCTGTTGAAAATCCGCCTGCTGGGCTTCAGCGGCAGCCTGGCCGGTGCCTTCGACGGGCCCACGCGCATCGCCACCGAGCAGCGCAAACGCAGGGCCGTCGGGCTGCTGGGCGTAAGTGGCGATCTGTTCGGCGGCCGCCTTGAGGTTGACACTGGGCTGAGCGTCGGTGACCGCGGAGCACTGCACGCGGCACATGGGGCTCGTGAAGAAGGCGAAGGAGACCGTGCCGGACTTGGCGGGGAGACTGGGAGTGGTTGGCGCAAGCTCCGGTGGGCTGATGGTTTCGCTGCTGTCAAAACGCGATACCGATGCGGTATCCCAGCTCGGCGACCTTGCGGACAGGACTTGTTCGACTCCCTGCCGCGCGGCGTCTTCGCTGCCCGCATAGCCGCCGACCACCCACGCGTGTTCGCCGGACAGGCCTGTCGCCACCGCCAGCACCGGATCCGGCTTGAGCTCGCCATCCCCGCTGGTCCCACTTGCGGCGTACTGGGCGCCGCTGAGATCCTGCCAGCCGTCTTGGGTCTCGCGCAGCAGGTCGCCGTCGCCCGGCGGAAAGCCGCTCAGTTCACCATTGGTCGTGAGCGGCGGCGCGACCGACACGTACGCGCGCAGGGTGCCGTTTGCTTCACGGAATGGAGCCAGCGCCACGGCGACGCCGGAGAGCGGTTGTGAGGCGTACTGGAAGCTCCGCCTCGGGGCTTCGCGCACAAGCAGGACCGCATCGCCCGCCACCACCACACCGCCGTCGGGCAGCCCGGCGACCAGCCGTAGATGGCCCGGAACCAAACTTGGAGCACCGGGCAGCAGCGATTCTTCGACCGCTTCCCAGTGGCCACCGGAGCCACGCGTGATCAGGTTGCCGCCGGCCACCGCGAAGACTTCGGTCCCCGCCACGGCCACGGACGTGATGTCCCCACCCGAGTCCGCGGGCGGAGGTTCTTCGGCGGTCCATTGTTCGCCGTTGTAGTGCAGGATCGTTCCCTGGTCGCCCACCGCCCACCCTTCTCCAGACGGCGCGAAGGCCACCGAGTTCAGTTGTGCCTGGGTCAGTGAGATCGACTGCGGATCTTCGTTCCAGGACGTTCCGTTCCAATGCAGGATGACCCCGAACTGCCCGACGGCAAACGCGCTTGACGGTCCCGCGAAGGCCACGCCGAGCAGGTTGATGTGGCGCGCGCGCGGAGGCGTGGTTGCGACCAGCCAGCCGACGCCGGATTCGTAGTGCAGGCTCGCGCCGTTCAGCCCCACCGCCAGCGCACCGGATTCTCCGGCCAGACCTTCGCTGCTCGGCGGCAAGGCCACGCTCGTCAGCGGCCAGCGGTCCGGCAACGGCCAAGATGTCAAAGCACTGGCGTGACCTGTGGACCACTTGCCGACTGCCTGGTCACCGCCAAGCCAGCCCGAGTTGGGTTCGGTGAACGACTCGCCGCGTTCAGGCGTGTAACCAGGCGTGACCACGCGGGTCCAGGTGCCGTGGGAGTAAACGTTGACGGCTTCGTCGCCAAGCGCGAGCGCGACCTGGCCGGATTCGGTGTTGAAGAATGCGTCGGGCACCGTGGCCAAGCCGAGCGCTTCTTCGCAGGAGTTTGCCACCGGCAGCGAGCACCACGACGTGATCGAGCTCGGCCTGCCTTCGGCTGCTTCTTCGTAGCGCGCTACGACGCGACTGAATTCGTGGCCTTCGAAGCCCGGCAGGCGCACGGTGGATTCGACCCACACGCCGTGGCCTTCGGGTTCGGCCTTCAGTGCTTGCGGTTCTATCGAAGCACCCGTTTGTTTTGCAAGTGCGCCCGTGAGATCGAGCGCATCCAGTCCGAGGCCGTGCGGCTGGAAGTGCCACGTGCCCGCATAGAAGTGGCCGAGGATCAACCCAACCCCGCTGGGGTTGGCCGCTTTGAAGGCGCCCCAGAGTTCGCCCGCGCCCTGCAGATCGCCCACGCGGATTGTCATCGGCTCTGTGCCGGGGACGCCGACCGGCGGCACCGGCGCGTCCTGGAGAGTCCAGGTGCCTCCGGCAAGGTACCCGTACACCTGCGATTCGGCAGTGAGCAGGCCAAACACCCGCCCTTCGGAGTCCTGCTCCAAGCGCAGGTCGGCAACCTTGTTGCTCAACAGCGGCGCCAGCGTGTGGGTTGCCGTTTGGTCGTATTCGAAACGTCCACCCGGCGCCCTGTGAAACACAGCCGCCTTCCTTGCGATCGTGTGCGCTTCGGTCTGCACCACCCACAGCCAGGCTTCGCCGGAGGGTGTGACGTCGCCGCTTACGTAGACCCCTCCGTCGGCTTCGCGTTCAAGTTTGTCGGCTTCAAGGAGTTCGTACGGCTTCTCGCTGGCCGGTTCGCGCAGCACTTCCACGATCTGCCAGCCGTTCTTTTCGGTGTGGCGCAGCAGAACAAGCTGATACCCCTGCGCCGTGTACGGGAGCCGGCTACCGTTCACCTCTGCCGGGGGCGCCTTCGTGATGCCGTAGGCCCATGTTTCGGCTTCGTTTTCGCTGCTCGAGCCGGCGCTGACCGTCCCGAGAATGGTGACCCGTTCTGCAGGTGCCACGACGCTCGTGACCGACGCCGAGACTGCCGGTGTCAAGGTCGGGTTTTCGATTGCGATTTCGCTCGCCACCGGGGAGGTTGCGCGGTTGCCCGCAGCGTCGATTGCGGTCGCGCGGAAGTCGTAGTTCCCGTTGGGCAGGGTTTCGGTGCGCAGGCGGTGGGAGTAGGTGTCGGAGCCTTCGGGCGATGCCAGGGTCGCCGTGCCGATCGTCTGCCAGGCTTCACTGCCGGCGCGCGTACGTTCGAAGATGACCGACGCCACCCCGGAACCGGGGCTGGGGTCCTGCGCAGTGGCCCCGAGCGTGACCGGTCCACTCAGCGAGGACCCCGGGTTCGATAGGGCGACCGTGGGAGGGCTGTTGTCGACGAGCAGGTCGCGGACCGGAATCGCCGCGAACTGCTTCGTCTTTCCATTTTCGTCGCCTTCCGGCACGATACGGAAGTCGTAATGGCCGTCGGGGGTATTCGGCGAGTTGGTTTCGAGGCTTGCAGCGAACTCGCCCTGTTCGCTGGTCGACGCGGCGACCCGTTCGATCAGGGTCCAGCTGCGGCTTGTTCCCGGCTGCGATGGCGCGTACTCGAAGTTGACGGCCGTCACCGTGTATGTGCTGTTGACCGCGGAGTCTTGGCGGGCCGTCAGTGCGACCGGGCCGCGGAGGTTGCTGTGTGGCTGGAGTTCGAGGTCCAGGACCGGGGATTCGTTGTTATCGATCAGACGATCGGGCAGTTCGGCGATGTATTCGCCGCCGCCGACGGCGGTGACGAGAACGCGCAGGTCATACAAGCCGTCCGGCGTATGCCGCGTTCCGGTTTCAAAGTGGGTTTCCGCGCCGTCTGTCCGTTCGATGGTGGTCCAGTTAGAGGATTCTGCAGGCTTGAACTGGAACGTGGCCGACTGCAGGGCCACGCCTGGGCCGCCAGTCACCGTCAGTTGCTCATCTCCCATCAGAATGCCGCTGGGCGCGAATGGGGCTTCGAGGATGAATTCGGGCATCGCGCTGAGAGGCACCACCGAGGCGGCAAGTGGGCTTCCCAGCTGGATCGCGTCGGCTGCCGGCGCGTTTTCGGTGCTTGTGGGTGCGCTTTCCGTGGATTCTGGTGCCGCCGGCGCGACGGGTGCGATCGTTGGTGTCACGAGGGCCGCTTCCGTTTCCGCGATGGGTAGCGGTGAGCTTGCGGTGTCGGGAACTGCGGAACTGGTGGGCTGGTTCGGGACGTGTGGCTGAGGCAGCAGCGAGACACGGTCGATCAGCTTTCGCCACTGGGCCGTGTCCAGTGCGGGAGCCGATTGCGCGCTTTTGGACGCCAGGCGAGCCGCCGCTGATCCGGTGGCGGACTGCGAGCGCGGCGCCTTGACCGTGGCGTGTCCCGAGTGAGACCGCCCAGCCACGTGTGCCTGCGGTTCGGCGCCAAAGCCGATTTCGATCGAGCTCGCCGGACCGTGGACGACGTGGCTGCCCGCTACGTCGGCGACGCGCGCAGGAGCCACGATCCGGGCAGGCCGCATCGCGCCTGGCAACGTCAGCAAGCCGCTGACAGCCTGGGCCGCCAGCGAGTCGGCGCCATCGTGACCGAGGATTGGGACACCGTTCAACGCCGAGAGCGTCACGGCGCGGGCACCTGCGTTGGCAAAAGCGCCGTCTGCCCGGTCGCTGCGGTCGCAGGCATGGGGCGACAGGGTCGGGTCAAGGCCGGAGGCCGCCAGAAAGTCCACCGCTGCGAGCACCTGGCGGTCGAAGCGCCCAGTAACGATGGCGCTTCGAGTACATGTGGACGCGAGCAGATCGGGATCGGCGAGCAGGTGCGCCTCGAGCTGGGGTTCGGTCATCAGCGCGATCTCGCTGATGACCGCGTCTGAGGCCGTCGGCCCAAACAGCGGCTCGGTATCCGGTCGAGGTTGCCCTTGCGTTTGGCCCAGTGCCTGCCAGGCAGCGAGGATCGGACGCGGATCGATCGGACCGGCACCCGCGGGTGCGATTGCGAAGAAAAAGTGCGCCTGGTCGTCGCCCGCGCTGCCTGCGACGTAACCGAGCGCCGTGCCTGGGGTGACCCAGGCGCCTAGCCGCAGAGTCGCGACCTTGGCATGCGCCACTGTCGCGCGTGGGTGTGCCTGGTCGTCCGCGGAGTCGCTTGACAGGGGCGCCAGCGCGGAGCGGTTGAGCACCCGAGCCAGCCCACCGTAGGTGTACGTGTCGCCGTACGCATCGCGCAGCTCGATGAAGCTCCCAAGCTTGGCGCTATGCCCTACACGGAGGACCTCGGCGTGCTGGACGGCGAGCACCGCGGCGCCCGGGGCGGTCGCGATGTTGGTGCCCACAACGGCGCGTTCGGTCGAGCCCGTGTCGGCGGCGGCAGCCAGCTGCGGTGGCGGGGCCGGGGCTCCGGTCGGAGCCGACAACGTGCGTGCGTCGTGCGCCGAAGCGGTCACGGCGGTCGGGGCAGGGGAGGACCACACGGGCGTCTGTGACAGTTCCCCGGAGCCAGCCACGCCCGCGCTCGCCACAGGGCTGCGTCCGTCGACGATTGCGGTCATGCCGCCGATCAGCGACTGCGGCGTCTGCGCCAGCAGCTGCGCTCGCAACATCACCGATTCGACGTAGCTTGAGGAGTGGTTGTAGGAGAAGATCGCTGCTTGGAGGTCGTCGGCGGCACCCGCGGCGGCGAGGTAGCGGGCGGCGGCAAAGATCGCGTCAGCCGGGCTGTAGGGATCGCGCACCCCGGCGCCGTTGGCGTCCACGCCGTAGGCCGCCCACTCGGCCGGCATGAACTGCATCCACCCCTCTGCGCCCGCGCTTGAGACGTTGACGTTTGAGCCGTAGTCACTCTCGACTTCGTTGATAGCCGCTAGCACCTGCCACGGGACGTCGTAGCGCTCGGCCGCGGCAAGGTAGATGGGCAGCAGAAATGGGGGCGTCCTGTAGGTGCTGATGAAGAAGTCAACAAGCGGGTTTGACTGAGACAGCGGGAGCGCCAGCGAGGGCTCCAGTGATTGGAACTGCTCCGGAGCCGCGGTCGGTGCAGGCACCGTTGTTGAGCCGCCCCCCGGCGTCTTCGACGCACCGGCTGGGTGGGGTGCGGAGCTCGAAAAGCCACCGCCTGCCTGCGATTGGCCGCGGTGATGCCGGCTTGACCCGCTCGTCGGGAGCGCTATTTCAGCGACCGTATTAGGACTAGAAGTTCTGCCCTCGGTTGGTGGCGCCGGCGACGCAGCGACTGATGTTGAGGTGAAGGTGGAGACGGAGCTCACCGATTCTTCCGCCGACACCTGGGACCCTTCGGCCGCGCTGGATTCCGCGGACGCCGTTTCGATCGACGCGGTTTGCGACTGGGTTGTGATCGGTTGGGTCACGATCGGAGCGATCGCCGCGTCGGCACCGTTGCCAGGCATAAGCGCAGCGATGCCCGCGTAGGCCAGCGCAAGCGCCAGCGCAACCTCGGGCAGCGAGACTCTTCTCATCGTGTCACCCGGATCACCCGATGAAGCGCACTTTGGTCGGCCAGTGCTGGCGGTTGAGCGAGAGCACCAGCAGGCCGGTGCGGCCTTTGAAGCGCCGGGGGCGAGCCTTGCTGACGACACGACCGTGTCGCAGGCCCTCGGCGCCGAGGGTTGTCGCCCGGCGTAGTCTAAAGGTCAGGTACAGACTGAGGTTCTGACCATCGCGGTGCAGCGCAGCTTTCACTGCATAGACCGCGGCCTTGCGGTGCACACGGCGCGTCTTGAGGACCGTATCCAGCGTGGGCACCTGTTCCGGAAGCGGCGGTTCGATGATTTCGATCGGCTGTTCTTCGGGCGGCAGGGGACGTTCTTCTTCGTCGTTGCCTGCGGGCGCTTCCGGCGCGAGTCCGTTGGTCAGCCGGTACAGGTGAGGCGGCTCTTCAACGCGGTTGAGGACTTCGAGCGGGTTTATCACCAGCTCGCCCGGGCTGGTTGCCGCCCAGGCGTCATTGGTGGCGTTCACGGCGATCGCCGTCACCTCGGCCGTGGCACCTGTTTGGGCAGGCGCTTCCTGATCCGCCGCCACCGCGGTCGCTGAGGTGCCGCTGCGGGTTGGGTCTTCGGTGCGAAAGCGGGTGACGGTCGTCGCGCCGTCGCAGGCGGCGCGCGCGATCACCGGTTCACCGCTGGCCGCTTCGTTGGGATCGGTCCCCGTCCCCCCGTGCTTCGGTTGCAAGCGGCCACCGGCAAGCGCTTCGCCGGTGCCGGGGATTACGCCGATCGAGGACCACAGGTAGGCGCCGGCGGGTTCGATTGCGCCCAGGTTGCGAGGCGAGCTGTAGGTGAAGCGCCGCGCCGGCGGGCCTTCGCAACTCGTGCTTGCCCCGGCCGTCGACACGGGCGCCAGCGGCGATGGCGCGGCGGGGAGGCTATGGACCGCCGGCCGGTATTCCTTCAGCCAGTGGATGCGGTTCGGCGCGAGCCGCAGGCTTGCAGGGTTGCCCGCCACCCACCCCTGACCTTCGGAGTCAAATGCGACGGCCACGAGGTCGGTTCGGTAGGGGTCGCCTTCCTGTGGGCTCGTCGGCGGCGTGTAGCTCAGCGGCGAAAAGGGTCCGCCGGCGGAGACGTCGATCTCCGGTGGCGCCTGTCCCGGTTCTGGCCCGGGCAGTGGCGTTTCGCTTGCAAACGATTCGCCGGTTGCCGATACCGCGACGCCGAACGGGCTGCCCGCAAGGTCCGGCTGCCCGACCGCCGCGGTGTATTCGCCGTCAAGCCAGGACTGCGCCGGTTCCGGTGATGCGTCTGCGAGCACTTCGCCGTTCCAGTGCACGACGGTGCCGTAGGTGCCGAAGAACCAACAGTTGTTCCAGGCCGTGCACGCGCCCGAGGTGATTTCCCCCGGCTTGAGCGCTACTTCACCGCTGGGCCGAACTTCGGTCACGCGCGCCAGCGTGGCGGGCGGAAGTGGAAGCTCCTCCCATTCAAGCGTGGCGCCGTCGAAGCGGCAGAGGCCGCTCCAGGAGACTTCGGCGGCATCACCGATCAGCCAGTAGTCCTTCTTACCCGCCCACAGGACCGTGTGGCCTGGGCAGTGGCTTGAGCCGGGGAAGCCGGGACTCGGAACCCAGGACGTGCCGTTGAAGGTCCACACCCCGTAGGGGTTCTTGGAGGATTCCTCGTTCTCGCCGGTGATAGGCACAGTCGCCGCCAGGCCACGGTTCCAGGCCCTGAAAGCCATCGAGGTCACGGTCAGCTTGCACTGGCCCGGAGGCACGGCCTCGGAGAAAAATTCAGAGCACGGCAGGGTGGAACCCGTTACCGGGACTCCTTCGCTGCCGAACGGGTAAGGGTTGACTTCGGCCCAGCAGGGGCCTTCGGGCGACGGCTGGGCAGGCGCTTCGGTGGGTTCGCCTTCGGTGCCAGCGGGGCTGGTGGTCGTGCTGATGGCCCCCGCGACACAGGTGCGCTTGGTCGCAGCGGCGGCCGAGCTCGCCGCCGGGCTCAGAGAAGCGACGGCGCCCAGCGCCGCGAGCGCCCCTGCCAGGGCACCGAGGTGCGGCAACAGTGCCGCCGACGATCGCCGCACGGGTGGGCATGAGCGCGGCCCCGGGGGGCTTTCGCGGGCCCAAATGGGCGACGCCAGCGGCGCGCAGGGTGCCGAACGCACGCCGAGCAGCGCCCCAAAGGCGTGACGTAGCGCGTGCTGAGCGCGCGCAGGAAATCGTTGTTTTGCAGGCATATTGCGTGATCAGGCAGGGCTTTGCGCCCCGGGGCACGGCTGCGCATCCACGTGCGGCCGCCGAAGGAAGCTCATGATACTCACCCAAAAAGTGCTGTTTTTTACGCGTGGTTAACAACTGCAAGGCTTCCGATCTCAATAATCGACCCCTGAGCTGGAGCAGCTGGCCACTGACCTGTGTGCAGTAACGCGGGTTTTGAGCACCTAGGCCGCGGACTCTCGTTACGAACACTCGTCATCTCGACCAAGGGGACACAGAATGGATATCTCAGTTCTTCAGAAGCGAATCGCGTTGGGCCCGCTGGCCGTCTTGGCCGTCGGCCTTGCGCTGGTCAGCGGTTTGGTGTTCGTGAGCACCAGCTCGGCGGCCGTACCGGGCGGGGTGGCGTGTCAGCCCACGGACGGCAAGATCAGCGGTCGCGGCGCCACCTACCAGAACGAGGCCGAACTGGACTTCATTGCGGCCTACACCAGCGACTACTGCGGCAACGTTGCCGAACAGTTCGCCGGCGACCCGGCGGGCAGCAACATGCTGGTTTACAACTATCCAGCCGCGGAAGCGGGAAACACCTACACCGGCTCCAGCCAGGGCTTGATCGCGGCTTCATGCCGTACGGACGCCTACGCGGGCACCTCGTTGCCATACACCCAGGCGCAGCTGCTCGAACTCAACAGCACTCCCGGAATACTTCCGACCAACGAAGGCAAGACCTGCACCCTGCCGATCACGGTGCCGTTCACGCCTCAGTCTCCGTATCCAAACAGCAACGACATCGCGGCTCCAATCATGACGATCCCGGTAGCCGGTTCCGCGGTCGCGCTGGCGGTGAACCTCACCGGCAGCTGCACTAACGGGACGCCGACGTCGCTGGAATTCACGCCCTTGGAGGTCTCGAGGCTCTACGGTGGCGACTACTTGACTTGGAACGAACCCGAACTTGTCGCCACCAACCCCGAACTCGGCCCAAGCGAAGACAACTGCACCGGCGCCATAACTCGCGTCGTGCGTACCGACAGCTCTGGGCCGGCGGTGATCCTGAAGAACTACCTGGAGTCCGTGGACGAAGCTCGTACCGGTTCCGCCTGCGGTGTCGTCAGCAGCGTGATCCAGGTTTGGAGCAAGTACTACAAGAAGAACACCGAATGGCCGGGCCTGCAGCACCCCGGTACTGAAGGTACCTGCAGCAGCATCGTGAAATCAGCCGCTAACGGCAACGCCTCGGAGATCGCGAAGGTTGTGGCTACCAACGGTGGGATCGGTTTTGCGGACCTCGCAGCCGCAACCGGGCAGGGCCTCATCCTTGCCGACGTGGAAAACGCCACGGGTAGCAACTTCGTGGGGCCCAGCGCCGGTGGTGGGGCGGCCAACTGCAACTTCAACGTGGTCAGCCTCCCCGGCACGACCAACGAATCCGCAGTCGGCTTGACCACGTCGGACGATTGGGCCTACAACAATCACGAAGCCAACCCGACCAAGGTCAACCATTCAAACGCCACGGACCTTGGAACCAAGTACCCGATCTGTGGCCTTGGGTTCGATCTGGTCTACACGGGCCTGCACGCCAACAATGGTTCAGGCCAGGGCGCGATTGCACCGTTGACCAGCGATCAGCGAAGGACGCTGTACTCGTACTTCAACTTCGTGCTTTCCTCGACCGCGCAGGAATTGCTCCCACTGGACAACTACGCGTCGCTGCCAAGCACCTGGCTGACCAAGCTCTCGAAGGGATTCCGGGAACACTTCTGATCGAGAAGGGCATATCCGACAGTAGATAGCTAAGACGTGGTGACAATCGCCACCCAGCAGTGACGTTCCCGCGAGGGGGGAGCCGGTTAGCCGGCTCCCCCCTTGGTCCGTCCCGAGAGGAAGCCCAAACAATGCACATCCCCCCAGCCCCAATCCACAATCCAGCGCCCAGGCGTCGGCCCACGATTGGCCCCCTCGGCTTACGCGCGTATCGCTGTGCCCTGGCACTGGGCGTGGTTTTCGCGGCCTTGGGGCTGCTAGGGCCCGGTTTTGCCGACGCGGCCATATTTAAGGCCAGCGACACGCAGGAACTTGAAAACGACGTCCAGGCGGCCAACGGAAACACTGAAAGCAACACGATCGAAGTCAAGGCCGGCATCTACCAACCGGCGAAATCGCTGGCCTTCACCAACACGCATGGCACCCAGACTCTCACGGGCCCCTCCGGAACGCTTGGAGTCGAATCGGCTGCGGCCCAGATCGAAGGTGACGATGTTAATCCGGCGGGCGTCTACGAATACGAACTTTTCTACATACCGAAGAGCGTTTCCGTGGCGATCAGCGATCTCGTCATCACCGGTGGCGGTCAAGGATCCAACGCGGAGATCGAAGATCTCGGAAATATCGCCGTCAGCGACTCGACCCTTTCGGGCTCGGCGACGAACAGTCTCGCCGTTCAGCATCGTGCAACCGCTACGGTCACAAACTCGACGATCTCCAACAGCAATCAGGAGGGGGTCGCTGTCGAAGGAACGGCGACTTTTCTCAACGACACGATCTACGAAAATGCGGCGTACGGCGTCGGCAATGGCGGCACCGGCGTCGTCACACTGACCAACACAATCGTCGCGGACAACAACGCCGGCGGCGAGAACTGCAATGTTGCAGCCAAGCACAGCTACGACAGTTTGGATTCGGACTCCAGCGACAGCTGTGGCGTGGGCGCCCTGAGTGACAAGACGCCCCTGTTTGAAGGGGTCTTGGAAAACGATGGTGGCTCTGTGCCGCTCTACTCCGAGCGCGCAGGTAGCCCCACGATCGGGGCTGGTGATTCGGCGGACTGTCCAGCGACCGACGAGCGGGGCTATTCGCGGACTCCCAGCGAATGCGACATTGGCGCCGACCAGTACAGCTCGGAACTCCCCAAGATCACGGTGCCGAGCGAAATCGTCACTCCTAGCGCGGGCTCTGGAGGCACCGTTGTCAACTACACCGTCGAAGCCACAGACTCAGACGGTCTGGTTCGTTTTTCCGAGTGCACCCCAGAATCGGGCTTGAAGTTCGCCGAAGGTGTGACGGAAGTTAAGTGCGAAGCTAAGGACGGCCACGGCAACGTAGGCAAGGCGTCGTTCAAAGTTGACGTGACGAACGGAAGTACGACGACGACCACCACCACGTCGCCGACGACCACGACGACGTCGACTACCACTACGACCACGACGACGTCGACCACTACGACCACGACCACGACGACGCCGACTACGACCACGACGACTACGACCACGACCACCTCGCCGACGACTACAACGACGACCAC
>CAJCHW010000069.1 GCA_903970125.1 Chlamydiota bacterium | reverse complement strand
CGAGGACGACGACGGTCTGCCGCTGGCCGTCCAGATCGCGGGGCCGCCGGCGAGCGAGGGCGCGCTGCTAGCGCTCGCTGCACAGCTCGAGCAGGCACTTCCGTGGCACGGTCGGCGACCGCCACTCTGAAGCGGGATGATTGCGACGCGCGATCAGGTGCGCGTCAAAGGACGACGCCGAGCACCGCGCTGATGGGCCGCGGCGAGACACCAAGGCTTTCGGCATGGGCGCTGCCATGCCGTGAGGTCATCGTCACCGCCGCGAGCTCGGCCTCGTCCCAGGTGGGCAGCAGCGACCCTGAGCCAAGGCGTGTGAGCAGCCGCAGAGCGCGTGAGACAAGGGGAGTCGGTACGCGCAACAGCGGCCGTGAACGCCCCGAGGCGCGCAACATCACGTGGGCAACGCGCGCACACGTGAGCGTTTCGGGACCGGCAAGCTCGAAGCGCTCGTGCTGGGTATAGGCGCTACCCATAGCCGCCACGATGCATTCGGCGGCGTCCTCGACCCAAATCGGTTGGACCTGTGCGCGGCCGCTGCCGCACATCGGCACGACTGGCAGCAACGAAAGGCGCCGCAGCAGGGCCATCCAGCGATCGCCGTTGGCATAGACGAGCGACGGCGCGAGCACGATCGTGTCCAGGGCGGACTCGGCCACGGCGCGCTCGGCCAGCGCCTTGGCGCGAAAGAAGCGAGAGCGGTGGTGGGGCGAGGCACCGAGTGCCGACAGGAACACAAAGCGCTTTGCTCCGGCGCGCTGGGCCGCGTCGACCATGCGCCAGGAGGCGATCCCGTTGAGCTCCTCGATCGAACCGCGCGGCTGATCGCGCGTGGAGCAGGCAAGGTGGATCACGGTGTCCACCCCGCGCATGGCATTGCGAAATGAAGGCGGGTCGGCGAGGTCGCCGAGCGCTATCTGCACGCGCACCCTCTGCTCGCCCAACCGTCGTGGATCACGCACCAAGCAGCGCACCTGCTGGCCTTCGGCGAGCAGCCTCGGCAACAGTGCCTGGCCGACCAATCCGGTTGCACCTGTGAGCAAGACCATGCGTTGCTCAAGCTAGCGGAGCGGTCGGGCGGGTAGAATAGCGCGCCCCTACCCCCGGAAGCCACCGAAAAGGAGCCAGGTAGATCGATGGCCTACGTGATTGCTGAGCCGTGCATCGGTACCAAAGACAACTCGTGCGTCGAGGTATGTCCCGTCGACTGCATCCATCCGACGCCGGACGAGTCCGGCTACGAGGAGGCGGAGATGCTCTATATCGACCCTGAGGAGTGCATCGACTGCGATGCGTGCGTGGAGGCCTGTCCGGTCGATGCGTGCTTCGCCGAAGATCAGCT
Source organism: Chlamydiota bacterium (assembly GCA_903970125.1). Taxonomy (GTDB): domain Bacteria; phylum Actinomycetota; class Thermoleophilia; order Solirubrobacterales; family Solirubrobacteraceae; genus Palsa-744. The sequence goes on along the minus strand of CAJCHW010000069.1, from coordinate 12,401 downwards.
TCCTGACGAGTGGCAGAAGTACGCACAGATAAACACGGAGTACTTCGCGGCGCAGCGCTAGCTGCGACCCCCCGGGCCGCGGGGTCGCCTAGGCCATTGGCAGCGACGCGCCGACCGGGGTCGGACCGCTCGGCGGCGTTGGCGCCGAGCGCGTGGGCCCGCCGTTGGCGAGCGGAAGCATTTCCAGTTTGATTGGCGTCATCGCCACGATGCCGCGCGCGGCACGGGCGATAGCCTGCGCGGCGGGATCGTCGGGATCGTCGATTACGAGCGGCACACCGGAGTCGGCGTGCTCGCGCAGAGGGATCGTCAGCGGCACCTTGCCGATCAGGGGCACGTCGAGCTCGTCGGCGAGCTCCTGCCCGCCGCCCTCACCGAAGATCTGGTAGCGCTCGCCCGTGGGTGTCGTGAAACCGGACATGTTCTCGATCACCCCAGCGATCTCGAGCGAGACCTTGTTGGCCATCTCGGCTGCCCTGCGCGCCACCTTCTGCGCCGCGGGTTGAGGCGTGGTGACGATCAAAAAGCGCGCCTGGGGAAGCAGCTGTGCCAGGGTCATGGAGACGTCCCCTGTCCCAGGTGGCAGGTCGATGAGCAGGTGGTCAAGCTCTCCCCAATCGACGTCCTGCAAAAACTGGGCGAGTGCCTTGTGCAGCATTGGTCCCCGCCAGACCACCGCTGCGTCCTCCTCGAGGAAGAAGCCGATCGACATCACCTTGACGCCGCAGGCCTCGTGGGGGAGGATCTTGCGCTCCGCGGAAACCGGCGGGCGCGTGGCCCCAAGTCCGTACATACGAGGGATGGAGTAGCCCCAGACGTCGGCATCGAGGACCCCCGCGCGATGCCCCTCGGCGGACAATGCTGCTGCGAGGTTGGCCGTGAGCGTGGACTTGCCTACGCCACCCTTGCCGGAGCCCACGCACCAGACGTTGCCCACGCGGGCAAGCGATCCCTCGGGCAGTCCGCCACGCCCGAGCTTGCGCGCGAGCGCCTCCTTCTGGCTGTCGTCGAGCACGTCGAAGTAGACGTTTACGTGGCTGACGCCGTCAAGCGCAGATACCGACTCCGCGACAGAGTTTTGGAAGTGCGAGCGGACTGGACAACCGGCGGTGGTCAGCGACACGGTCACGTCAACAACCCCGTTTGGAGAGATGTCGATGGACCGAACCATGTCCAACTCCACGATCGAGCGGCGGAGCTCTGGATCGATCACGGCCTCGAGGGCCTTGGAGACGTCGTCTTTGGTCACGGGCTCATTGTGGCAAAGCCGTCGAGCGACAGGGCCCGAGGCCGCCGGTTAAGCGCCACCGGGGCGGTGAGGGCCGCCCCGGTGGCTGAGTGAGGAGAGGGTCCTGCATCTGTCGGCGACTGGCGGCCGGCAGAGTCTCCGCCTCCGGGCTCTCCAAAACCAGGGCGGGAAGTACCTGTGCTTGGGCGGACGCTCAAACCTGGCTGAGCACGCGCTCCTGCAAGCGGCCGGCGACGTCCTGACTGCCGTCGATGCGCGCCTTCAATGTGTCCTGCAGCCATGTCTGTGTCTTTTCGACCTGCCCCTGCGCCTGCTCGACCTGCGACGAGAAGTCCTTGGTCACGCGGGTCCGCTGGCGCTCAAGTCCGCGGCGACGCTGGCGAAGCTCACGCTCGACTCGCGTGCGGCGCTTGCGAACCGCTCGCTCAAGACGCTTGCGCGCGGTGCCGCCGCGACGTTCGAACTTGCGCAGCTGCGCTTCGAGCTTGCTCGAGCTCGAGTACGTCGAAAGCATGTCGTTGACGCTGGAGGTCACGGTCTCGCTGACAATCAGCGCGGCGCCGACAGGTATCAAGATCGCGCGCTCGGCGTAGTCGCCGAAGAGATCCGTGGTTTTGCGCTTGCCGGCCGGCGCGTGGCTGCTGCGTGTGCTGCTACCGCGAGCGCTTGTCCTTGCCGTGGTCCGCGGACTCTTGCTGGCGGTGCGTTTGCGGCCAGTCGTGCCCGCGCCAGTCGTGCCTGCCTTCTTGGTGGTGCTGGATGGGGCGTGCATCGATGCTGTCACGGACGCGCGGGCAGGCTGCGTGTGTGCGTTGCTGGCACTTGGGCTGGTGAAGGAACCGGGGGTATCCATAAGCGGATGCTCATCTCCTGTGGACGTTCGGGGTACCGCCTGCTGTTGACGGGCGGCCGGATTGAAGCGGTCATGAGATCGACGCTTAAGGGTCACGATAGCACCGAACACATGTTTGTCCAGCGGGTCAGGCGGGATCCTTGCGTCGACACGCGTACTTCGCCTGACAAGACGCTAAATGCAGGGAAATATTGTCCCAACGGACACGAACTTCTGTTCGTGTCAAAACAGCTGTTGGGCTAGGGATCCACGCGTGTCAGCCACAGGCTCGGGTGGTCGAGCTCGGCGGCACTCGGCAAATCGTTGGCCGATGCAAACGCGCGCGTGAGCGCCGCGGGTCCCCGCTGCTCGACGACCAGATCGCAAAAACGCCGGCCGACCTGGTATTGGCGCATCTTCAGCTCGATGCCGAGGAATCGCTCAAGCACGCGCCACGGCAGCCCGCGGGATGTCCGGCGTGTGTTCATTGCCTGTCGCAGCGCCGACAGCGAAGGCAACACCTCGGCGCCGACGGCGTCCATCACGTGCTCGGCGTGCCCCTCGATCAGGGACATCGTCGATTGCAGCTGCTCGACAAGACCCCAGCGTGCCTCGCCGACAGTCAGGCGCAGGACTTCACCGCGGCGCAAGCGCTCGAGCGTGTCGCGGAGGTCGCCGCCCACCAGACCCTTGAACAGGTCGGTCGCGGACACCGTCACCTGCATGCGCTCGATCAGCTCCTGCATGAGGCCACCGAGATGCGCCTGCAGCCATGGAGCGCCGGAGAACTGCACAGCGTGTGTGACCTCGTGAATGGCTACCCAGGAGATCAGCTGCTCACGGTTGACCTCCAGGCTCTGAGCCACCTGCGCGAGATTCGGGGCCACGAGCAGCAGGCGTGGCTTACCCGACGGGTTGAGCAGTTCGATGTCGTACTGGCCGAGTACCCGCTGCGAGAGCACCCCGGTAAGGGCTCCCACCTGAGCGCCGAGCATCAGGCCCGAGGCCGAGTTCAGCGCGTTGGTCAATGGGGCCTGGCGGCCGAACGCGCGGCGCGGCTTGATGGCCTTCTTCGCCAGTGGTTCAAGCAGCGGGCGCATGGTGCCGAGGTTGGCTGCGATCCAGCTGGACCGGTCGACGATCTCCAGCGCGGGCAGCTCGGCGGCCAGGTGCAGCCCGGTGTACGAGCTCACCCGGTCGGCAAAGCTTTGCGTGAGCGCTCCAACGCCGCCGGCTTGCACGTCCAGCGACGGAGGGTTGCCCGCCACAAGCTCCCCCACCTTCTGCGCGAGCGCCCAATCAATCGTGTCCACCCGCATATCCTAGGCAGGTGAGTTCATCCCGAGCAGCGGATCCGATTTCCTCCAGCTCTCCGGCTGAGCGCCCAGGACGCTCAGCGGCGCTCGATGAATCGGTGTCGAGGCTCGATGCGCGCATGCGCGGCGGCTCTTGGGGTCCCGGGGCGGCGGAGGTACAGCGTGAGGCGATTACAGGCGCGGGGCCGTTGATCCTCATGGGCGCCGCCGGGTCGGGCATCACGCGCTGCCTTTTGGCGCGAGCCGGTCGCTGGGTGGACGAGGGGATGGCGCCACGCGCGGTGCTCATGTTGAGCTCGTCGCCGGCGCGTGCCGGCGCGATGCGGGCAGACATGCGGAAAGCGGCCGGCGCGCTCGGAGCCGAAGCCGCCGCCGGCCAGTTCGAGGTGATCACGGCCGAGACGCTTTGTGAGCAGCTGTTACGGGAGCATGCCGACGAGGCCGGGGTCGACCCGTTCTTTGTCACGGCCTCCAACGCCGATCGCTTGCACATGCTGCTGGGCCACGCCGATGCGCAGGCACGAGTGCGTCCGGGAGAGCGCAGTGCCGTGGCAGCGCAGCCGCCGCCGCTTACCGCGCCGGCAATGCTGCGCGTACTGGAGCGGATCGACGCGCTCAAGCGCGAGCTCAGGCCCACCGACGGACACTCTCCCCCTGCCGCTCGTTGCGATGACAACGGCTCTGGCGACGCGCCCGGGGCGTTCGCCGAGCTTTACGCCGACCACGAGCGGCTGCTGGCCGAGCGCGGAGCGCTCGACGCCGGTGACCTCGTGCTGCGGACTGTTTCGCTGCTGCGCGACAGTGGCCCTGTTCGCGCCCAGCTGGCCGCACGCTACAGAGCACTTGTTGTTGACGACTTCCAGCGCTCGAACCCGCTGTGGTGCTCGCTGATCGAGCTGCTTGGGTCGATTATCGGCGAGTACGTCCTTGGTGGCTACAGCGGGGAGCTGGCGGGCGTCCGCGACAGCCATCCCGAGGTACGCACGGTGAGCCTTCCTGGAAGCGTTCGCTGTACGCCCGCGATGGCGCTCGCAGCCGAGGCCGCGCTCGCTGCAGAAAAGGCTTCGGAGAAGGTAGCCGGCGCGGCCGCGGCGCCGGCCGCGGCGCAGCGCGGCAACGTTGATGTGCAAGGGACCACGGGGGAGGTCGCCTTCTGGCAGTGCGCCGATGAGCGCGCTGCGGCTGCAGTCGTTGCGGGTGACATAGAGCGCGTTGATCGCAGCGAGACAGGCGCGAACGTGGCGGTGCTGGTGGACTCGCTGGAGCGCGATGGACGGGCGCTCGTGAGTGAGCTCAAGGAGCGGGCCATTGCATACCGAGTGACAGGGGCAGGGGAGGTCTTCGAGCCCGCCGAGGTGCGAGACATGGTCGCCTGGATACGTCTGCTCGGAGATCCACTCGACACGGCTGCCTGCGTGCGACTGCTCGTACGTCCACCCACGCAGCTTCGCCCGCCCGAGCTGGCGCGTACGATCCAGGTCGCCAGACGGCGCAAGCTGGACATGGTCTCGGCGCTCACCCCGGCGCTGCAATCAACGGAGCTGGCTCCCGAGGCGCGGGATCGGATCGCGGGCTTTCTGGAGGTCCACGAACAGCTGGCTGGTCGCCTGCAGCAGATGCATCCGCAGGAGCTCGTGCACGCGCTGGCCGAGCGCACTGGGCTTCGCGCAGCAGCCCTGGCGGACCTGCGCTCGCCGCGCGTGGGCGCAAGCGCGCTGGAGGCACTGGCGGGTCTCGCGGATATCGAGGACCTGGCCGTGCACTTTGCGCAGTTCGAGCCCCGCAGCGGTGCCCGCGAGTTCTGCGCGTATCTGGCCAGTGCGATCGCGGCGGGCCAGCCGCTGCATCACGCGACCGGTCGCGAGGATCAATTCGAGCTCGGCGAGGCCGGATCTGGCCCCACCGCCGGCTCGCCGGTACACGTGACGACCGTCGCGTGGACTGCGGGGCGACAGTTCGACCGCGTCTACGTTCTTGGCGCCGCGCGGCCGCTCTACATCGCCATGACCCGCGCCCGCGCCCGCGTCACCGTTGTGCGAACAGCCGCCGATGGCGCTCAGGGATGGTCGGCCGCCCCGCTGGAGGCAGCCCGCGTCGCGTCGGGGCGCCAGTGGGAAGATCGGGTCCCGGCAGCGCCCGCGGAGGCAGCGGCGCTGCACGCTGCACTTCGTGCCACGCGCGAGCGGGTGTTGCAGGACGTGGGAGTCATTGGCGCGCGCCTGGGTGAGCTGCGTCTGGACACCGACCGCGACATCGCCGATGGGGTGGCGCGTTACCTGGAGCTCGTCAAGCTGGCTGCGCTGGTCGAGCGCCCTCAACAGCAGGCGCTGGAGGAGGCCCTCGACGATTTCAACGCTAGGCTGCGTGGCGCCGCAACGCCGCTCCAGGCCGAGCTGTTTGCTGCATCCGGGCTCGATGCCTCACTCACGGCGCCGGCGCCCCAAGCGGCGCGCGCGGGCAGTGCGCGCGGCGACGAAGACCCGCGCCTGGCGGCACTGCTGCCGCGGCGCGGTAATGGTCTCGTGCTGTCGGCATCCGATATCGAGACCTACCGTGCCTGTCCGCTGCGCTACAAGTTTGCTCGCGTCCTCCGCATCCCCACCGAGCCGACTCCCCAGCAGCGCTTCGGGATCATGATGCACAAGGTGCTGGAGCGTTTCCACTCGGGGTCGGACAGCGAGGGCCCACCACCTCGGGACCAGGAGCCGGCGCCGTCACCGAGGTCGCTTGCCACGCTGCTGCGGCTGCTGGACGCCGGTTGGCGTCGCGCGGGCTTCGGTGGCGCCCCCGGCGAGCTTGCCCTGCTGGAGAAGGCGCGCGCGGCGCTCACCGTCTACCACGCACAGCTTGCCGGACAGCCGGGACAGCCCGTGTGGTTTGAGCGGTCGTTCACCTTCGCGGTGGGACCGCACGTCATCCGCGGGCGTGTCGACCGCGTCGATCGGCTCCCGGACGGCGATCACGAGCTGATCGACTACAAGACCGGCTTGCCCAAGGCACCGTCTGCGCTTCGGTCAGACATCCAGCTTTCGCTGTACGCGCTGGCGGCCGAGCAGGCTTGGGGCATCCGTGCGACAAGGCAGGCTTACTACTACGTGCTCGACAACCGCAAGGTGGCTTTGGCCCAGCCGCAGGAGGAGCCCCCGGGACACTCGATCACGGACACGATCGACGAGGTCGGCCGGGGCATAGAGTCGATGCAGCTGGAGCCCACGCCGTCCTACGCTGCGTGCTCCACGTGTGACTTCCTCAACATCTGCCCTGCTGCTGAGGCCTAGGCTTCGCCGCCGCCGCGCTGGCGCAAAAACCGCTGAAACTCCCGCGCCAGCAGATCGCCGGAGGGAAGCTCATCGCTCGAGAGGGGCTCCTCCTCGCTCTCGGCGCTCTGTTCGAGGCGGTCCACAAACGCTTGGATGTCGGGATCGCTCTGCACGGCCAGACCCACCTGCCGCTCGTAGTCAACGGCGGCGCGCTCCAGCGACGAGGCGTCGACCGAGACCCCTACGAGACTCTCGAGCTTGCGCAAGAGTGCGAGCGCGGCCTTCGGATTGGGCGCGGCGGCAACGTAGTGCGGCACGCTCGCCCACAGGCTCACGGACGGCACACCAGCCTGAGCGCACGCGCTGTGCACCACGCCCACAATCCCTGTGGGCCCCTCGTAGCTCGTTGGCTTCAATCCCAAGCGCTCCACGAGGGCCTCGTCGGAAGCCAGACCGGTCATCGGCACTGGGCGGGTGTGAGGGATCTCGGCCAGCAACGCGCCGACTGTGACCACCATCTGCACCCCCAAGGCTTCGACAAGCTCGACTATCTGGGCGCTGAAGGAGCGCCAGCGCAGCGATGGCTCGGGGCCGGACATGAGCACAAGATCGCGCGGCGCGCGCGGGACTGGGGCCTCAAAGATCTCGACCGCGGGCCACTGGACCTCGCGCGTTACGCCATCGGTGAGACTGACGCGCGGCCGGGTGGCCTGGTAGTCAAAGAACTCCTCAGCGTCTGTCCACGCAAAACGCTTGCCTTCGAGCGCCGAGCTGAAGAATGAGACCGCCGCGGTGGCGGCCTCGCCGGCGTCGTTCCAGCCGCGAAAGGCGCAGAGCAGAGCAGGTGCGCGCAGGCCTGCCGGGCGATGGTCCCATGTCAATGGCTGCATCAGACCCACCGTACATCATGATCAGGTGTGGGCTGCCGGCCTGCGGTGCAGCGCTGATGCGGCGCTTGCCGTAAGCGCGAGTGTTGTGGGCGGCGGCTCAGGCGCCGGGCGCGGCGGCGTGCGCGCTGGAACCGGCGTCGGGCGCCTGCTCAGGTCGTTGCATCGCCTGCGAGACCGGCTGCCACTGGGGCTGAGCGGCTGGGACATCGTGCGCCGCGGGCGCAGCCGGCGGTGTGAGCGTGGCGGCCGAGGGATGGACCTCACCGCTGATCGCGCCCTTGAACTCGCGCAGACTGGACCCGAGCGACTTGCCGATTTCGGGCAGCCGCTTGGCACCGAACACCAAGAGCAGGACGACAGCCAGCGCGGCTATGTGGGTTGGATTATCCAGTCCCATCGACGTCTAAGAGTACTCGCAATCTGCGAGCTCCTGTCACCGCTGCCGTATGACGTCTCGGACCATCTGTGCGGCGACGAGCACCAGCAGCGCCGCAAAGGCCACCCGCAACACGGCTCCGGACAGCGCGTTGGCGAGGGCCACCCCTCCAGCGACGCCCGCGAGCGCGAACAGACCGACGCGCAATGCCTCTCCACGGCGCACGTTCTGGTGACGGTCGTGGGAGTACGCGCCCAAAGCCGCCACGGGGACGATCGCGAGCAGCGATGTCGCCTCGGCCTCGTGTTGGGACAAGCTCACGAAGATGACCAGCCCGGGTACGAACAACACGCCGCCGCCGACGCCCATGAGCCCGGCGATCACGCCGCCGGCAACCCCGATCGCGATCACGCCGATCACTGCAGCACGAGCTCAATCGCGGCAGCTAAAAGAACTGCTGCAAAGATCAGTCCCAGGGTCCCGTGGGGCAGGCGCCGCGCGAGCCACGCGCCGATCATCACGCCGCCCATCGCGGGCACGCCCACCAAGAGTCCGTCGGCGAAGCGGAGATTGCCGTAGATGCCCTGCAGGGCAGCGGCAAAGGCGGCGATCAACGCGATCGCCGCCAGCGAGGTCGCGGCGGCTTCCAGCTGGTTGTAGCCGAGCCAAAGCACGAGCAGGGGCACGATCACCGAACCACCACCGACGCCGAAGACGCCGCTGAAAAAGCCGCCGGCGACCCCGACCACGCCGAGCTTGAGAATGCGATCGCGGGCTACGGGTGCAGGCGAGCCGGGGTCGCTTGCCACGCTTGACGGCAGCTGAAACGAGGGCGGCACTGAGGCGCCATACTAATGTTCGTGTCGCCGACTGCAACGATGGTGCAGGCGCTGGAGCCGTTGCGATCGGACCCTGTGCACGGGGCGGTGCTGCTGGACGTTGACGGCACGCTCGCGCCGATCGTGGAACGCGCGGAGGATGCGCAGGTGCCGGAGTCAACGCGCAGCGTGTTGATCGAGCTCACCAAGAGTTACGGCCTCGTTGCGTGCGTGAGCGGAAGGCGCGCTCAACAGGCTCGCCAGATCGTCGCGATCGGGAGCATCGCCTACGTCGGTAACCACGGTGGCGAGCTGCTGGCGCCGGGCTCGACAGAGGTCCAGCTGCTGGAGCCTGCGATGGCCTCGTGGGGGCACAAGGCGGCGGACTTTGCGCAGCAGGCGTCGGCGGGCACACTGCGGGGGATGCGGGTGCGCTGTGAGGACAAAGGCGCGGTGGTGGCGTTTCACTGGCGTGGCGCGCGCGATGAAGATGCGGCAGCAGCGGCGCTCCAGGAGGTCGGGAGAGCAGCCGAAGAGGAGGGGTTTGCAGTGCACTGGGGCCGCAAGGTGCTCGAGGTGCGCCCGCCGGTGAAGCTCGACAAGGGTCTCGGTATAGCCGCGCTGTTTCGCCACGCGCGGGGGGAGGACGTCGCAGGCGCCGGCGCAGATGCCGGCGGGATCGATCGCGCCGGCTCAGAGGTCGTGGCGGCCGCAGAACCCGAAATCACCGCGGCGGTGTACGTGGGCGATGACCGGACCGATGTGGACGCGTTCAATCAGCTGCGCACGATGGTCGCCGCAGGCACGCTGCAGGCGGCAGTCTGTGTTGCGGTGGCCTCCGAGGAGGCGCCGGCGGAGTTGGTGGCACTGGCCGACGTGGTCCTCGACGGCCCCGGCGAAGTGCGCGCGATGCTCGCGGCTCTGCTGTAGCAACATACGCCGCTCGTGCGTTTCGTCGAGTTTCTCAAGACCACCGTGCTGCTCACTGCGGGCGCGGCCACCGCGCTGGGCACCGTGAGTGTGCTCGCGGCGACCGCGGACTCGCACTCGAGCGTCGTGTGGGTTGCCGCGTCATGGTGGGTGATAGCGGCCGCAATTGGCATGTGGGCGGGGCGCCACGATCAGGCGAGCGGTGCGATTGCGCGCCTGCTTGCAAGTGCCAAGGCAACCACGACTTTGGCCCAGCAGCAGCCGGGAACGATCTTGATCAACCGCTTGTGGCCGTTGCTCGTGCTCACTGTCGGGGCGTGTGTGCTCGGACTGCTGGCTCCTCAGGTACCAGGGATTGGAGCCGGCTTCGCGATCCTGTGGGCCTTGGGGTGGCGGCGCCAGCACTCCGCCGTGGCGGCGGTCGAGGGTCGCGATGGCGTGCGCTTTTACGTGGTTCGGACGTCACCGCTACGGCCTATCGCACTCGAGCGCGCGCCGGGCCTGAAGGCCTTGGACTTGCAACAGGCCAACGGCGCCGTGTCGTGAGCGGCGCGCACGCACGCATCGGCGGCCGCGCGCGCGCCGACGTGCTGCTCGTGTCGCTTGGCTCAACGGGAGGGTGGCTTGCAGCCGACGACGAGCTGCGTGGGGCACTCCAGCGCGGCGGGGTGAGCGTGGTTGTGTGCACGGCGCGGCGACCGCGCCCGCAGCGAACGTTCATGCTCACGGATCTCGCCTGGGCCCGCGCAGCCCGCGCGGCGGCGCTGGAGGGATTGGAGCGCCACGCGCCACGCGCCACCATCTACTCGACGACCACTGCTGCGCTGCTGTGGCCGGCCCCCGGGGCGATCCGCTTTGACGCACTTGCGGCTGCCAACCGCCCGGGGCGTCACGGTATCTGGCAACGCCCCCTGGAGCGCAAGCGCCTGCTGACGGCGCCGCTGCTGTTGCCGTGGAGTCAGGACGCGCTGGTCGAGGGCCGCGGCGTGTCGCCGCAGTTGGGAGCGGACCTCGTCTCGCGCGCACTTGTCGTGCCCGTTGCGGTCGAGTCCTCGGGGCCGATCGACGGCGTGCGCGATGTCGCGGCTGTCACGTACGCTGCCAACCCCACCAAGAAGGGCACGGCGCGCGTGCTTGAGGCCTGGTTGGCGGCGCGCAGGCCGGGCGAGCAGTTGGTTGTGGTCGGGTCGACCGTCGCAGACCTCAGACGTGCCGGCGTCGCGCTGCCGGACAGCTCCGACGGGGTGCGCGTGGCGGGCGGGCTCGCGCACGATGACTACCGTGGGCTGTTGCGCCGAGCACGCGTCTTTGTGTGTGCGCCGCGCCGCGAGGATTATGGAATTGCGCAGCTGGAGGCCCTGGCGGACGGCTGCATGCTGGTGACCAATCAGGCTCCCGGCCCGTACGCTGCGCTCCCGTTGGCACGCGAGCTTGACGGGCGTCTGGTTGGCGAGGATCTCGCCGGTGCATTGCGCGCTGCACTCGATTCTCCGCGCGCCGGTTACCAGGCTCAGGCGCTGGCGGCGCTGCGGCCGTTCAGCCGGGCGAGCGTCGACCGGAGCGTTGCTGGGGAGCTCGTGCCGCGGCTGCTTGGGAGCGGCCACGCTTTGTCATCGCCCTGAACTTGTCCCACGAGTTGGTGTTGGCTACGTCGGACGCTCTGAGCCACGCTCTGCGTGCGGTGGCGACACCCCAGCGCATCGCTGACAGCGTGTCCGTGCCGTGCGCGTCGGAGTTGATCACGAGCATCACGCCGGCGCTTGAGGCGGCGCGTGCGGCTGTGTCGGAAAGGTCACGTCGCCTGGGGTTCGCGTTGATCTCGAGCATCGTGTGAGTCCTGGCTGCCGCCGCGAACACAGCCTCCAGATCTACCGCGTAGGGCGCGCGCTGTAAAAGCAAACGGCCCGTTGGGTGCCCGATTGCATCGACGTGCGGATGTTCGATCGCCGTGATCACGCGCGCGGTCATAGCCGCTTCCGAGGACGCGAAGGCGGTATGGACGCTTGCGATCACCCAGTCAAGTGCCGCGAGCAGCTCGTCGGCGTAGTCCAGCGACCCGTCGGGCAGGACGTTGACCTCGCTGCCTGCCAGCAGTCGGATGCCCTCGATGCCGGCATCGAGTTCACGGATGCGCTCGATCTGGCGCTCCAGCTGCGCCGGCGAAACCCCGTTACCGAAGCCGTGCGACGCTGAGTGGTCGGTGATTGCGAGGTACTCGTAGCCAAGACCGCGCGCCGTAAGCGCCATCTCCTCGATCGTGGCGCGTCCGTCTGAGGCGGTGCTGTGACAGTGCAGATCGCCGCGGATATCGGCGCTCGTGATCAGCTCGGGCAGCCGTTGACCGGACTCGGCCGGCACTGCCGCCGCAAGCTCGCCGCGGTTCTCCCGCAGCTCGGGAGCGATGAACTGGAGGCCGAGGCGCTCGTAGACCGCGTCCTCGGTCGTGCAGTGCACAAGCGTGCCGCTTGAGTCCTCGGCGATCGCGTACTCGGAGACGTGCAGGCCTGTGCGTACAGCGCGCTCGCGCAGCGCCGCATTATGCGCGGCCGAGCCCGTGAAATGCTGGAGCAGATTGCCCCGCTGCGCAGGCGCTCCGATCCGCAAGTCGATGCGCACGCCCGAGTGCGTCAGTGCGCGTGCCCCTGTCGGCCCGGACGAGGAGACGCTCGCGATCTGGTCGCACGCGGCGACTGCTTGCGCCATCGTGTCTGGCGTGGTTGTGATTGCGAT
>CAJCHW010000068.1 GCA_903970125.1 Chlamydiota bacterium | reverse complement strand
TGGCCGGTTCCCGCAGCGCCGACTGTTGGCGGCTGTCCAGGACGCTGACGGCCAGGCGCAGCGTCTCGCGTTGCGCTACCAGCTCGTACACGTCGTCCTTGGCAGGCCGCAGCTCGAGACCGTCCGGCGGGCCGGCCCGATAGAAGGCGTCCCGGCTGCGCCCGCCGCGACGCTTGCAGAGGTCTTTGAGCCGGTTTTCCCAGCGGCCGAGGAGGTCTGTCTTGGCGTAGCGAGCGGACGGGTAGGTCTTCGTCCAGAGCTCGACTGCGGCCTGTTGCAGGGCATCCTCGCGATCCTCGAGGGATATGCCCTGCCACTTGCGAGACGCCCGCACGATTGCGCGGGCGTCAGGGAAAACGTCGACGATGGTGTGCTCTCGTGAGTACGGCACGTTTAGCACCAAAGGTCCGCGATAGAGCTCTTGCGGACGTACTCGCAACAGGCACACGAACACGGCGTGGAAGCCTTGACACAGAGCTTGTCCCTGATGGCGGACCACACAGGATCGACAGGCTCGTTGAGCTCCGAGTCCTCCCAACCGTGGGAGTACCCGGCTCGGTACGTCCTTTCAAAGCGGAGCAGCGCAATTCGCCGAACCATCACGACGACCAAGCCAAGACTAAAGGCCAACCCACACACAACCAGTCCTTGCAGCAAAATAGTGAACACCGCGAGTCCTTTCGTAGTAGATGTGAAAGCGAAAACCAGCCCACACCCGACGCCAGGGGATTCGTCAACGGGTCTGCCGCGCTAGCGGTCGTCAATTGTTTGTGGCGCGGAGCGCTCAGACAATTGACGCCCTTGGGGAATCACCTGGCTAGGTACACTGGGGCAATTGCGCGCACAAAAAAGGTAACTTCATCAGTAGACCTTGCGCGCAACACCAAAGCTGACGGGACCGCGAGAGCGGCCTGTACAGGCGCCGGCAAACGCAGGCGTACAACGCAACAGGAGGTGCAACATGCATCGACTGAACTCGCTCAACTGGCGCCGCGTGGCGCGGTACGCGACCCCGTCCGGGTTCGCGGCTGCGTTGGTTGTCGCCAGCGGTGCCGGGGCGACGGGTCCGACGACGTACTCGATCAGCTCCATCACCGAAAGCGTGTCGGCGGAGATCGAAGCCAACCTCACGGTAGTGCTGGCGATCGTCGGTTCGCTGATGGCACTTGGGATCGTCATCAAGATGGTCCGCAAGTTCGCGCACGTCTAGGACGTGTGCGCCGGCTTGCGCTCGTCGGAGCGTCACTCGCAGGGTTTTGGATGTGTCTCTGTGCCGGTGGCGCTCCGATGGCGCAAGCTAGCTGGACCTGGCGCGCGTCGAGCTCGGGCGAGGAAGCCATCGAAGGCGGCGAAGTGAAGGCGAGTTACAGCGAGTCCGAATGGAAGGCGCTTGAGGAGCAGGACAACGTGATCGGGGAACTGGAGGCGCAGTACCGGTTGCCGCCTGCCGAAACGGCGCCCGATTCGCAAGGACAATGGGGAGCAGAAGCGACGAGGGAGGCTGACGAATTCGACGCGAGCGACGCCCTGGCGGAGCAACCGACGGTCGGAGAGTACGTCTCGTCAGCGGATCAGCTCGCGTGGGCGCGAGCGCACCTGTTCACAGGGCGAGTGTCGCCAGGGCAACAGGCGTTGTTCAACAGCGTGGACGGCGAGACGGCGAGTCAGGCCAGCGGCGGACTAGCGGAGATTGGCGGAACGACGGCGGAGGCGAGCGTAGACGGCGCAGCCGCGGCGGACGCGATCGGGACGGTGACGCTCGGCAGCCTGGCCGCGGTGGTGGCGGCCGGCATTGTGCCGGGGCTGGCGCTGTCGGATGGCATAGATCAGGTGTTCGGCGTGCCGAGCCTGTCGGAATGGTTCGAACAAAACAACCAAGAAGTGGTCGGCGCGTCGGCTGGGCAGTGCCACACCGAACATATTGGGAGCGGCGGTATCGGCGGGGAATTCAACGGCACGAGTTATCACTTCGGAGAAGGTGAGTACGTGAGAGGACCGGAACCGACACGCATTCACTTCGACCATGTGACGGAACTGGACATCGGGGGCAATGTCTACCACACCGAATTTTATCCGCTAGGTGGCGAATGGTTTAACCAGGGCTGCGTGCTGGAAGGGAGCAAGCAGCACATAATCAACGGACAAGAGTCGGTGGGAGGCATCGGCGGTGAGCGTGAAAACGGGCACCGGGAACTGATGATCCAGGAAATCCCGCCGACGTGCGCGGTAAGCAAGTGCGGAAAGGCGATGGGGCCGACGGTGCCCGAAGAACTGGCGCTCGAAAAAGAGACGCCGAACGACGACGAAGCGACCGGTGAGGCGCATGCGCTCCCCGGGCGCAACCCGGCGCCGGCGTTCGTGCCAGTGGAGCTGGGCAACAGGGCGCAGCCACTCGCCAGCGAAGGCGACGTGAAAGCGGGCGTGGAAAGCGGCGCGACAAGCGAACTGGCTCCGCACGGCGTACCGCTCACGGTGACGGCGCCAGAACAAGCGGCGGCGGAAGCGCTAACGATCCCTGCGTTTCAGCCGCGCGAGGACGTGGAAACGTACGTGGCGGAGCTGCACGCCGCGGGCTTCACGAACGTGACCCCGCACGAGCTCCCGGAAGCCGAAGCAGCACCGAGCCTCGGCCCGAACGCGGTCGTGTCGGTGAGTCCAGCGCCAGGTACGACTGCGCCGCCCGGGTCGCCGATCATCCCGACGTACAATCCCCCGACGATTCCCGGCGGGTACCCCAGTGGCAACGGGATTCCGCCGATTCGCTTCCCGCAAATCCACGACCCCTGCAACGTCTTCCCGTTCGGCGTGCCCTGCTTTTTGGTGAGCGGCCTCAAGAACATCGTGGAGGAACAGGAAGCGCCGCACTTCACGGTCTACCTGTGGCACGAGACGGGCGGCCAGATGAACGTCAATTTCGCGATAGCTGAACCGTTTATGGAAGTGCTGCGACCGATCTTTGTGTTCGTCGCGGTGCTCGGGGTCGCGGTCATGTTCTACAACCTCGCCCGCGGTAAGCACATTGATGAGGCGAACACCTAATGGTCGAATTGATCGCACAGTTCGCGGACCTGGCGGCGACGGCCGGCGTTGACGTGCTCAACCTGCTCTTTGCCGGCATCGAAGCGGTGCTGAACGGCATACTGGCGATCCTGCCGAAGCTGCCCGCGGCGCCGACGCTGGGACAGAGCACCGAGCTGAAGTGGGCAAACTGGTTCTTCCCGATCAGCGGTGTGGTGGCGATCATCGCGGCGAACCTCCTGGGGTACCTGGTGTGGCTCGCCCTCGAGTGGACCTGGGAAAGGCTGAGCAGTGCGTGACCGCGGGGGCGCCGAGTTCGGCGCGGACACGTGGGACTACGTAGAGCGCCAGCTCGAGCGCAGCGTGGAACTCCAGCGGAGCGCGCTGGAGATGCAGCGCGACAGCCTGAGGCACGTGACTACAGACCTGGCGAATCTGCGCGAACGGCGGCGGAGGGCGGAAAACGGACAGGGGAACACAAGCGGGACCTCCGCGGAAGGCGCGAGAGGGGCTTAGGTGAGGTCGGCAATCCGCTTCATCGCGGCTTACACCGCGTGTCGGGCGCTCTACGAGGTTGCGGAAGCACTTGGGGAATGGGTGCTTGTGCCGATCGTGTGCGCCGTGGTGTTGGCTTGGGCCGCAGTAGAGGACCGGCAGGCGCGGCGTGCCTGAGCCGACGGAGTACCAGAAAGCCTGGGGCAAAGCCGTCGAGGAGCCTCGGCGCGGCGTCGGGAGGCGGCGGGGCGAGGTCTTACCGGGCCAGCTCGCGTGGGAGCTGGATGACTGGCCTAAGGCGGACGGACAGTTGATCGCGCGCCTGGAGCGCGACGAGGACGGCGTGTGGCGGCCGCGATGAGCATCTACGTTGTCACCGGCACCCCGGGCGGGGGCAAGACCTACAGGTGCACGCGCCAGGTGTTGCGAGGCATTGAGCGCGGCGTCGGGACGATCACGAACGTCCTCCTCGAGGACGGCTGGGAGTACGTGCTTGCCAAGTCGAACCCGTTCCGGCGGCTGATGCCGGGGCGCGTCGATAAGCGCGCGGCGCAGTTCAGGCGGCGCTACTACTACACGGCGAGCCTGGACGACCTGATTCGCGTTCGCGTGCCCGGCTGCGGTGCGTGCAAGCCGTGCAAGCGGCGGCGAGCCGAAGATCTCGATCTGTACTACGACGGCTGTAAGAAGGAGGGTCGCGCGCGCGTGCTCCTGGACGAGGGGCACCTGTGGATGAATGCCCGCGCTTGGAACATCGACGACACCGGGCGCGGGCTCAACGGGGCGCAAGCCACCCAGCGCCGGCTGGGCCTGGTGGAATGGGCGGCGCAGCATCGCAAGCTCGGCCTAGACGTCGAAATCGTCACGCAGGACGCTGACATGATCGACGCACAGATCCGGCGGCTCGCGGCGTACGTCGTCCGCGTCAAGAACCTGCGCCAGTACCGCATACCGATCGTCGGAATCCGGCTGTGCCCGGTGAACATCTTCGTCGCGGTGACGGCTTGGAGCGAGGCCGAAAAGGCGACGGTCGGCACCGAGGTTTACCTTTTGAATCGGCGCTGGGCGAAGCTTTACGACTCGATGGCCCTACACGACGGGTACGCGTCGAAGCTGCGCGACGAGCCCATCTGGCTCGGCCGCACGGGCCCCGCGGCGGGCGAGGCGCAGCCCGCCCGCCCGGAGCCCGACGCGGCCCGGGTAGCGGCACTCGTTGCTTCTCTAGACGTGGTCCGCGCGGCCGTGGGCCCACCGCGGGCGCCGGCGTTTGCGGTCGGCCCCTCTAACAGCCGTTCTGGTGCCAAATTTGGCACCTATCTTCGTGATATATGGGCATCACAGCGGGCATAGATACGTGGTCCCCGTGCTGGTATCTCGATCCCGACAGCTCCGCGGGGGAGCTGATGACGCGGTTGGCGACCGCGAAAGCAGCGCGAGGCACGCTGATTCCGTACCCGGTGGCCGGACACCGCATCGGGTACGACACGGCGACGCACCTGCTGTACGCCGAGGGCCATCCTGGCGGCCCCGGGGAGCTGTGCAGTCCCGCAGACCTACCGGACGCGCTCGTGCGGCTCAGCGTCGAGCTGGCGAGCTCTGGCGTGCCCATACCCGACGGCTGTGCCCGCAGCGAGTCGCAAGAGCTGTGGTGGGACGGTAGCGGGCAGCTCCACGAGCGCGGCCGGCCGAGGGCTGACGGCTGGGCGGGCTTACGGCGCGTCGACGCGACCGTTGACATAACGCCCGCGCGAGCTGCTGAGGGCGCCGCGATCCTGGCCGGCATAGCCGGTGTCGCCACGGCGGCGCCGAGGAGCAAGGCCGAGGTCTTCTTCGCGGCCGACGGTAGCGGTGCCGTCGAGACCGTCTACTTTCGAGGGTACGCAGGGCTAAAGGTCCTCGGCCGTTGGTACGACAAGGGTGTTGAGGCGCGCACGCACGGGCGTGGCCTCCGGGTGCGCGCTGAGGATCAGCGACGATACGTGAAGGGCGCCAGGCGAGCGGTCACCGAGCTAACGGGCCCCAACGTGCGCGCGCAATTTCAGCGGCGGTACCGTTCCCTGTGGCAGGCATCGAAAGGAGTGCATGTGGCAAGTCACCTGGTGACGGTCGACAAGATCGCGGAAATGGCGGCGCGTGGCGAGTTGTCGGTGCAGGCTGCCGAGCGGTTGATGGGTTACGTCGTGTCGCAACGCGCCAGCGTAGCGCTCGTGCGGTCGCGGCGAACGTCGATGAGGCGCCGCGGCGAGCTCCGCGAGCTCGGCCTGGTGCTGAGCGATGGCGTCCTCGAGGACGTCGAGCTCGACCTGGCCGACGTGCTCGATTCGGTCATGGACGGCGCTACCTGGGGCGAGGGCTGAGGCGCAAGGGCGACGAGCTCCGCCGCGTGACGGTGAGGCTCGACGCATGGGCTGATGTTCGGCTCCGCGCGCATGCGCGCGAGCTTGGGATCACGACGGCGGCGGCGCACCGGGAAGCCGTGGCGTTGTGGTGTGCTCGCGAGGACACGCGAGCGCATCGCCGGCGACTGCGGGCGGTGTACGACGCGATGCATCAGGCGGAACTTTGGACGCCGATCGACGATGTGCTGAGCGCCGAAAAAAGCGCTCAAGACCGTGGAGTTAAGCGCTGATAGAGACGGATGCCGACGCATCGAGAACTGAAGCTTGGTGAGTCGTGGCGCGAACCGCAAGCGCCGGCTGCACCGAGCGCGCCGTACGTAGGGAGCCGCAGGCGGCGGCGAGCGCGTGCGCGCCAGGTGGCGGTGTGGACGGCTGTCCTGGCGGCGCCGCTGGCGCTGTTATGGGCCGTGCGCTGATCCGTAGCAGGTACGTAGGACGGAAAGAAAAGCCCTGCAAATCAGCTACTTTACATAATATGCATTATCGAGCATTGAATGGGAAGTATGTATCCGTGACACGTAGTCCCGGGCGGCCGTTTAGATCGCTTTCCTGGTGCACTTTCGGCCGCGAGTCCTGAAGCAACAAAAGTCCTGCAAATGAGCACCGGCTTTTCTCGCTGATAGCGAAAAGGCCGCTGCTCACGGGGACGCCACGCTGCTAGACCTTCAGGAGCATGAGCGTCGTGACCGCTCACACTCGGAAGCAACGAGGCGCCCTCGTCAACAGCGACCAGGACGCGGTGACGGTCTACGCGCTTGTGCGAGCACTCCACAACGAGCGAGGCCCATGAAGCTAAGACGATCCGTCGATCCCTGCAAGCTCTGACTGCGGCTGGGGACGACGTAAAACCCCCGGAGCCGCGCCTCCCGCCCATGCAGAGTAGGCGGCGCGACTCCGGGCCAGTCCCACTGGGCCTCGCAGGTTCGCCAAGGCGTCCTTTAGAGAGCCGCCAGACGGGTTCGATTCCCGTGGGGTCCATTCGCAACATACCACCGTCACGCCAAGCTACGATGGGAGTCTCAATGGCCATTCGCCTAAGACCGGAAAAGACTTCGCCCACGCCTCCTGAGAGCGACGTTGAGGCGATCCAAGACCCCTCGCATACCGAGGGCGACTTCTTGGCTGGCCTTGACCGGGCGACTACGAATCGGTCGGCTGAAAAGCTAGAGCGGGCTTCTGGACCCGATCCAGGACCGACCAGAACATAGGCTTGGCATCGAAGCGCCGGTTGTACCGGAAGGTGTACTCGTCCAAGTAGTTCTGCAAGTAGCGCGTGCTCACTGAGTGGTAGACGCCCCGCACGCCGTTCTTGAACAGTCCAAAGAAGCCCTCGACGGTCTGTGTATGTACGTCGCCTTCCACGTAGACCTTTGCGGAGTGGTTGATCCGCTTGTGGCCCCGGTAGAGCAACCGGCCCAAGTGCGTGTAGACCGGGAAATCGTCGGTGTAGACCATCGACGCAGGTAGGACGTACTCGTAGATCGGGGGTTCGATGGCGGCAGCCGTGCGGTCCTTGATCACCTTGGCTCGGACCCTGCCGCCACGTTCTACCGCTGCCCATACCGTGGGGCGCGCGTTCATCTTGGCCCGGATGTGAGCGCGACCCTTGCGCCGGTCCGACTCCCGCAGCTTGCCGCCATAAGCTGACTCGTCTATCTCCACGTCGCCCGCCAGCTGGGACTCGCCCTCGTCCGTCAGCAGCGTTCGTATCTGCTTGAACATGCGGTGAGCCGTCTTGTATGTCACCCCGATCTCGCGCTCCAGTTGCTTGGCGCTGATCCCGCAGCGAGTGGAGGTCATTAGGTAGACACCAAAGAACCACAGTTGCAGGCTCACTGTGGACTTGTGGAAGATCGTGCCGGCTGTTGGGTACACGTGGTTCCCGCACCACTGGCAGGAGTACGCCGAGCGGCCCTTGATCCGGTGGAACTTGGACGCCTTGCCGCACTTGGGGCACTCGGTCCCGTCTGAGTAGAACTTCTCCTTGAGGTACTCCAGGCAGGCATCGTTGTCTGGGAATAGCTCCAGGAACCGCGAGTACGTCATCTGCGATTCGCTGGAGGGCGACGGCGCTACGGAGTCTCTGGACCTTGCTGCCATGCTTGGCATGATACCAGACACACGTACGTGTTTCAAGTCTCATGAACACCCCCGGCACCCCGATGTTCTCGGCGGCGGCCATTGCTCGTGGATGAACCGTATTTCGTGAAGCAACTCCACCTGCCGCTGCTCTCGGAGCCGCCAAGCCGCCACACAGTCGGTCGACTCGCGCCAAGACCACACGTCGGCAGCGAGCCGCTCCACCTCGGACCGGAGGTCGGCGCCACGGTCCCACCACTCGGCCTCGGTCTCCCCAGGCAATGGAGCGAGCGTAATCCAGATCTCCGGCGGCTCTTCAGGACCCTCAGTCACGGTGCCCGCGTCCCAGTCACGGTTCCATCGGAACCCAAGCGGCATACCAGCGTTGCCCGCCGTTATGCGCATGTTGATTTGCGCCGCGATTCCCTTTGCAATCGCGTCGGCTGCATACTCAGGCGCCGTGAGGCGGCAGCCCACTTCCGTGCGAGTCCGATCACGGACCGGCACCCTGGCATCCTCAGCCGCGCCCACAACTCGGTCCCACCGCTTGGCCAGGTTGAGCTTCTTGTAGTGGCGCAAGAGGAACTCGCGGCCCAGTTCGTTCTTCTGGCCCGCAGCATCCCTGCACGCTTCGCCACACTTGATGTTGCCTTCCACTTCTTCGAGCGCCGCTAGTAACGTCTTCCAGTGGTTCGGAGGAATGTCCGACGTATCAATCGCCCAGGCGGCACAAACGCCCACGACGACACACAACACGCCCGCCAGCGACCCAAAGATCACTGCGTAGTACCAGCTGGTCGTGATCGTGTGCGCCCCGACCCGCTCGTGTGCCGGTCCAATACTTGCCACCACCGCCGCTACCCCCACGAGCGTCGCCCCGAACGCAAAGAGGCCAGCAGCGGCACGATGTAACGAGCGCCGCCAACGACCCGACGGGCGATAGCGGTGGTGCTTGCGGTCCCACCATCGATAGGCGGCCGAGCCCAGCGCGCGTCGATCCATCGGCGAAGCCTATGCCGACTGGCCAAGTGGGGGTCGGCGGCGCCATCGGCGGCCTGTACGTGTCGTGCGTACCTACTTCCCCATTGAATTACGGTGTGTCTCGTTCTGTGCACTCCACGGCCGCGCCACCCCGTTGGCCGCCGCCACAGGGCGTTACCGGGCCCCGTTTGCATATGCTGCCCGCATGCGCGAGATCCGACGCCAAGTGACTGATTCCCGGCGCCGCCGCCGGCTGCCCGGTGGGTTTCGGTTGACCGCTTTGCCTCTCGCGTTCGCCACCGCACTTGCGCTGGCCGCTTGCGGCTCGTCGAGCTCCAGCTCTACGACCGCGACAACGTCCACGGAAACCACGGTCTCTGCTGCTGCGCCTGAATCGACCGCCGCGTCGTCGAGCAGTTCCGAAACGCAGTCCTCGTCCTCGGCTGAAACGGCTTCCACGGCCACCAGCGCCGCTACGGTCACACCCGCCGAAGCGGCTGTTGCCACCCCCGGTTGCCGGCACGTGCCGCGGCCCGCCCCGAGCAGCGAGGAAGTTCCCCCGCCCACGTTGCAGCTCAACCCTGCGCTGCACTACACGGTCCGGCTTGACACCAACTGTGGACAGATCGTGATCGCACTTGCAGCCAAGGAAGCGCCGAAGATCGCGGCATCCTTTGCGTATCTCGTGAAGCGCGGGTACTACAACGACCTGACCTTCCACCGGATCGTGCCCGGGTTTGTGATTCAGGGCGGAGACCCCAAGGGCAACGGCACGGGCGGTCCGAGCTGGGAAGTGGTCGAACCACCGCCTGCGGGCCTGCGCTACACGAAGGGGGTTGTCGCCATGGCCAAGGGTGCCACCGCGCCGGCAGGCACCTCCAGCAGCCAGTTCTTCATCGTCACGGGCTCCGATGTCAACCTGCCCGACGAATATGCGCTCGTCGGACATGTGGTCGGCAGCGAAAAGGCGGTCGAAGCGATCGCCAAGGTGCCCACCGAAGCGCCTGAAGGTGGCGGCGAAGCGAGCTTCCCGCGCGCCGCAGTGGTCATCGAAAAGGCAACGCTCACCGCTCAATGACCCGGCGTCACAGCGCTGCAAGCGCTGCCGGGGCTACTTGATCAACACACGCGGGCTCGGCCGATTCACAACAGTCGGCGCGTGCGGCGCAAAGTCACCGTCGAACCTGACGGCGCGCTCCTGGAGCAGCGGCTCCAGACCGGCGCCCGGCACCGGCCTGCCAAGACCGTAGCCCTGGACGCGGTTGCATCCCAAATGCAGTAGTGCTGCCCAGGTCTCGTCGTCCTCTACGCCCTCTGCCACGGTGCGGATCCCAAGCGTGCGTGCCAGCAGGATCGTGCCCTCAACGATCGCTGCGTCCGTGGCGTCGACGCACACGTGGGAGATGAAGGAGCGGTCGATCTTGACCTCGCCAACGGGGAGTTCCTTCAGGTGGGTCAATGAGGAGTAGCCGGTCCCAAAGTCATCGAGTGAAAGCAGGATGCCGAACTTGCCAAGCTGTGCCAGCACGCTTCCGATTCGCACCGGGTCCGCCATGATTGCGGTCTCGGTGACCTCGAGTACGAGCGCCTCAGGCGGGATCGTCCTGGCCGCGAGCGCCGCGGCGACCTCGTGCGGGAAGTCGACATCAAGCAGGTCCGCGACAGTGGTATTGACCGCGACGGTCACGCAGTGGCCCGCCTCACGCCACTCAGCGAGCTGGTCGAGCGCGATCGAAAGCACCCTGCGTGTGAGTGCTCGCGAGAGCCCGCCCTGCTCGGCAGCGGCCAGGAAGGTCAGCGGCGCGACCAAGGTGCCGTCGGCGTGGCGCATGCGCACAAGCGCCTCCGAGCCAACGATCTGACGCGACACCGCGTCGGCGACCGGTTGGAAATGGACCTCAATGCGATCGTTCTCCAGGGCCTCGGCGACCACCGCTGCGAGGCCGAGATGCTCGCGCGTGTTGGTGTCCTGCTCGCGCGCGTAGAACGCGTAGCCGCTGCGGGCGGCCTTGGCCTGGTACATCGCGATGTCCGCGCACTTGAGTAGGTCGTCAAGATCTCGAGCGTGCTCGGGGAACGATGCGATCCCCACACTTGCGGTGATGCGCAGAGCAAGTCCTCGCACCGCGAAGGGGACACCAAGTGCGTCCAGGACATGGCCGGCAACTCTTGCAACCCCCGCCGCGTCAGGTTGAGGGTCCAGGAGAATCGCGAACTCGTCACCACCAAGGCGAGCCAGGGTGTCCGTCGTCCTGAGCACTGCCTGTAGGCGCGGGCCGATCTGGCGCAACAGGCTGTCCCCGGCACTGTGCCCAAGGGTGTCGTTGAGCTCCTTGAAGTTGTCCAGATCGAGCATCAGCACCGAGATTCCCACGCCGTCGGGCTGATATGCCGCGATCGCGTCGCCGGCGCATTGCATGAAAAAGCGCCTGTTTGGAAGCGAGGTCAGATCGTCCGTGGCGGCGAGGTGTCGTGTCGCGCCAAGCGTGCGCATGTCCCTGAACGCGAGGCCTATCCTGGCAGTGGCAGCGGCCAGGGTTACTGTCGCCAAAGCGAACGACAGCTCGTCGAGTTTGTGGAAATGGTCGTACAGCAGCAATCCAAGCGCCACCAGCGTGAAGCCGGTCGGCACTGTCAGGACCGACCAGCCCTCAAATTGCGCCGGCGGCTGGCGTGGTTCCCGCTGCCACGCCGCAAAGGCCATCAGCGTCACGGCGAGCAGGTAGAACAGGTCCGTGACGGCACTCGGTTGACTGGCACCGTTTGCGACCTGCGCCGCATACATACAGTCGGCGACCGCCAGCAGCAGAAAACCACCTCCCAGCAACCCCCACGCGCGGTCGAGTCGAAAGCCACGCAGTGCGAGCACGCCTACGACAAGCGCAGCGAGCAGCAGGTCCGCGACCGGGTAGGCGAGCTCTGTCGCGACCGCCCATGGATTTCCCTTGGCCGCCGCCAAAACGGGGCCAAACACGAGCGCTGCGCCCAGCGCCGCGAATCCGCTTCCCGCGATCACGCCGTCGAACCAGACCCCCGCGGGCAATCGTCTTTGATTGCGCAGCCGCGCAAATCCGACGATGCCGGCATAGCTCAGGGGGTAAAGCGCCAGCCAGAGCCCGTCACTGATGGACGGGATCGGAGGATTGGTCTCACGTCCCAGCCAGACCGACCACAGCAGGTTTCCCAGCGCGTACAGAGCAAGGCCGATGGCGAATAACGCCCAGGACCGGCGATGAGTGTCGCCGCGCGCGGCACGTAACGCGACGATCGCTGCCACCACGGCGTACACGACGCAGGAAAGCCATTCCCGAACCAGCAGACGCAGACCTGTGCCGCCGAGGCCAAACAGGGCATTGGCCGCTGTCACGGCGACGATCGCCAGGAGCACAGCAAAGCCGGCCCTGAGGGCCAGCAACTCCGACTGTTTCAGGTCCCGCGAATGGGACTTCTGGTCGGTGGCCGATTGCCGCACCAGGGCTTGTGTGGGCGGTCCCCGCCGACGCCCAACGAGATCACTGGCGCCACGGCCTAGCACTTCGCCTTAGCGCGCATACGCGTTGTATCGGCATGCCCTGTCGCTTGCTCAAGGATCCCGTGGTGCCGCTACGCTCCCACTCGTGCCCAGCGGCCTTGGCGAATGCCAGTGAGTCCTCCGCGCGACTCCGGTGATTACCGGCCAACTGCTGGTGGAGTCGGGGGCACTCGCCCGAATCTCGCCGCTCGCCGTCGTGTCCGCCGCGAACGCGACAGGCGCCGCCGCCGCCGCTGGCGCGCGCTGGGCGCGCTGTTGCTGGTGGGCGTTGCCGTGGCGGTGGCGGTTGTGACGCAGGCCGGGAGTACCCGGCCGGCGGGTTCGGTCACAAAAGGCGCCACCGGCTCTGGGCGACGTCACAAGCGCCATCACCACCGGCACGTCAAGGCGGGCGGCAAGGGAGCGCTCGCAGGACCGGTTGCCGGCCCGCTCACCCGCACACCCGGGACTGAGTCGGCACCGATTCTGATGTACCACGTGATCAACCCACCGCCTGCCGCCGCGCGGTTTCCCGGCCTGTACGTCGCGCCTGCCGAGTTCGCCGAACAGATGCAGGCGCTGCACAACGCGGGCTACCACGCGGTCACAATGGACCAGCTGCTGGCCTACTGGCGCCACGGCATCCCCCTGCCTGCCGGTAAGCCGATAGTGCTCACCTTTGACAACGGCTACGGGTCGCAGTACGCGCACGCGGAGCCCGTGCTGGCGCGCTACGGCTGGGTCGGTGTCGAGAATCTGCAGCTCAGCGGCCTGCCCGTGTCACAGGGTGGGCTCAGTGAAACACAGGTCAAGGCCCTGATCGCCGACGGCTGGGAACTTGACACGCAGGGCTACAGCCACGCGGATCTGCCCGCCCTGTCGGCATCGGAACTGCAGTTCCAGGTTGCCGCCTCCAGACACACGTTGCGCCGGCGCTACCACGTGCCTGTGAGGTGGTTCTGCTACCCCTCCGGCGCTTACGACTCGGCCGTGGAAGCCGAGGTCAAGGCTGCCGGGTTCGTCGGCGCAACGACCGTCGTCCCCGGATGGGCATCACCCGCGAGCGACCGCTACCGCCTACCCAGGATTCGCGTGCTCGGCAACACGAGCGCGTCGGCGCTGCTCAGCCTCCTCCGCGGCGTGCGCGAAGTCCCCGCACCACCGTCGGCCTACCAGTGATCCCAAATCCAGGCCATCGGCGCAGCCGTTTACTCTTGTTGCATGGAGCGCCAGCAGCTGCGCCCCCTTTTTGACCGGATTGTCATCAAGGAGCTCGAACCCGATCGCGTGCGCCAGTCGGGCCTTGTGGTGCCCGCCGGCTCACATGAGCCTCCCCCGCAGCACGGGATCGTGCTGGCCGTAGGCCCTGGCATGGACTGGTGGGCCCAGGTTGGCCTGGCGATGCCCGTTGTCCCCGGTGACCACGTCGTCTTCCCCGCTGCCGCAGGCGCGTGGGTGGAAGTCGAGGAGGAGCGTCTGCTGGTCTGTCGCGTCGGCGAGCTGCTGGGCGTAATCGAGAGCGCCGATGAGCTTTCGACCCTGCGCCGCGCCGAATGATCGTCCAGCCGGGCTGCCCGCGTCTTGGTCTGCGTCCGGTCCGCCCCGTTACCTAAAGAGACGCTTAGCGCAGGCTGAGTCGGCCTCTCATGGGGTCCTCATGGTGGGTTTACGTGCGCTCGTCAAGATGACCGCTGACCCCGAGATCTCGAGCAAATCGGGTGTCAAGACAACCGAATAGGGGGAATTGCCCGTACACATGTCGAAACCTCTAATCGCTTCCAAAAACGTACCGGACGTTTAGGCGAAGAAGTGGTTGACAAAGCAACTACCGGGCTTTAGAATTCCGACTACCAGCATCGGATTAAGGGTACGCAATGAAAGACCACTTGAACACCACCACCACCACAACTATTGAGGATCCAGCGCTTGAGGTCGAGGATCCCGCGCTCATTGCAGCCGAGCTCACCGCTGAGGCCGATGAGGATCGCGCCGGCGACGAGGCCGATGGCGATACCGATACCGCTCCGGCAACGCCCGCTCCGGCGCTGCTGACGGCTGCCGAAGAGGACTTCATCCCGGAGTCCGTCGACCAGTTGCTTGCGCACTCGCGGCGCTACCCCCTGCTCACACCCGATCAGGAGATCGAGTTGGCCAAGCGAATTGAGCGCGGCGACCTGCAGGCCAAGGAACTGATGATCAACTCCAACCTGCGGCTTGTGGCGTCCAACGCGCGGCGCTACCAAAACCAAGGCCTACCGCTGGCGGACCTCGTCCAAGAGGGCATGGTCGGCCTCATCCGCGCAGCTGAGAAGTTCGACTGGCGCAAGGGCTTCCGCTTTTCCACATACGCCACGCTCTGGATCCGCCAGGCGATTCAACGGGGTCTTGAGAACTCCGCCAGGACGATCCGTTTGCCGGTTCATGTCGCGCAGCGCTCGCGCAAGATCGGGCGTATCGAACGCGAGATGTCGGTGCGACTGGGCCGTGAGCCCACGCTTGAGGAGATTGCCAAGGAGGCCGGCGTGACCGTGGAGGAGATCGAGGAGGTCCACCACCAGCGTTCGGCTCTTGTCAGCCTCGATCAGCAGGTCGGCGAGGACGGCGACACCACGCTCGGCGAGCTTTTGCCCGCCGAGCAGGAGACCCCCGAGGGCACGGCCTGGGACAACGAGCGCGAGCGTATCGTGCACCGCGCGATTGCGCAGCTGCCTGACACCGAGCGCACCGTGCTGACACTGCGGTTTGGCACAGGTCGCGAGGAGCCACAGACACTGACGGCAATCGGTAAGCGCCTGGGCTTCTCGGCCGAGCGCGCCTCCCAGCTTGAGCAGCGTGCACTGAAGCGCCTCGCCGCTTTCCCCGAGCTCGCGGCATTGCGCGAGGCCGCCTGAACCACGGCAGCCTCCAGTGCGTGCCGGCGTCCTGGGGAATCGATGACTGCCGGCACGAGCGACCGGACGCTGCGCCGCAGGGCTGTTGCCCTGTCGGTGGCAGCCGGAGAACGTGCACTGGCTCCAGTGGAGCGCTTCGTGGGCAAGCGTTCGCTGGTCGGCGACACGCCATTTCTGGCAAACGAGCTGTTTGACTGGGTCGCTGAGATCGACAGCCACTGGCTCGAGATCCGCGCGGAGGCGCAGCGGCTGCTCGTCGATCACGACGCGCTGCCGAACTTCCAGGACATCTCCAGCGACCAGGCAGAGATCACCGACGACGACCGTTGGAAGACGCTTTTTCTCTACGGCTACGGCTTCAAGACCGAGCTTGGCACCGAGCTCTGTCCGCACACCACCCGGCTCGTGGAGGCGGTTCCAGGCATGGTCACGGCGATGTTCTCGATCCTGTCACCCGGCAAGCACATTCCCGCTCACCGTGGCCCCTACAAGGGCCTGCTGCGCCATCACCTCGGGCTGATCGTGCCAACCGACAAGGAGGCGTGTCGCATCCGCGTCGGCGAGGAGATCCGCCACTGGGAAGAGGGCAGGAGCATGGTCTTCGACGACACCTTCGAGCACGAGGTCTGGAACGACACCGACGAGCTGCGCGCCGTGCTCTTCCTCGACGTCATGCGCCCGCTGCCCCAGCCCGACGCTGCCATCAATTCGCTGATCGTCAAGGCGATCGGGCACTCGCCGTTCATCTGGGAGGCTCGCCGCAACCAGCGTGCTTGGGAACAGAGCTTCATTGAGCGAAAGCGTCAGGCGGGGCTCGTGGCGGCGGGCTGAGCTGAGCCCCACCTCCCACCCCTTGCGCCGCTCACACGCTTGACAGGCCCGTGCCCTGGAGCAGTTCGTTGGCCTGCGAGTTGAGCACCGTGAACTCCCCAGTTAGGATCAATAGGCCCAAGCCGATGAGAACCGCGCCGCCCGCGGCAATGATCATCGGGAAATGGCGCCGCATCAGCGTCAGCGCCCGCGTCATGTGCTCGAACGCGAAGGCGATCGCCAAAAACGGGATCGCCAGGCCCGCCGAGTAACAGGCGAGCAACACGGCGCCGTGCGCCGCCGAGCTTGAGATCGCGGCCTGCGTGAGGATCGCACCGAGCGTGACGCTTGTGCACGGCGTCCACGCGATCGCAAAGGCTATGCCGGCCAGCATTGGGCTGCCGCGGCCCGCCAGCTTCAAAAGGCCCTGCGGATGCCAGTTGAAGTTGAGCCAGCGCACGAAGGGCGATGCAATGAACACCACTCCCATCGTCACGATCACGATCCCGCCCACGATCCGCAGCGTGCCGAGGTGGGCGTGCAGCGTCGAGCCGACCCGTGTGGCTGCGAGCCCCAGCAAGATGAACACCAGCGAGAAGCCTCCAATGAACAAGAGGCTCGGCCCGAGCAGTCGGCGTGCGCCTGCGCGTTGCAGGTCTGTTGGCGCGACGCCTGCGATCGCCGACACGTAACCCGGTACCAGCGGCAGCACGCATGGCGAAAGAAAGGAGACCAGGCCGGCGGCCATCGCCAAGGGGATCCCCACGCCGGTGGCGGTGTCGGTAGTGCTCGCCAGGAGCACGTTGGTGTGGGCTGTCAGCTCGAACACGCTGTCTTTCGGCCCGTGGGCCCGGCCGCGGCTACATCTGGCCGCACGCGCCGCAACATGGAAGGTTAGGCCGGTCTGAGCCGCGCGGTAGTCAGCTTGTCCGAGTGGCTTTCCACGAATTGGCTCACCAGCTCGGCTGCGCGCTCGGGAATTTCCCAGAAGAACATGTGCCCGGCGCCGTCCAGCAGTGTTAGCCGCGCCCCTTCAATCAGCCGCGCGATCATCTGCCCGTTCTCGAACGGGATCATCCGATCGGCGGTGCCGTGAATCACCAGCGTGGGCATCCTCAGAGAGCCAAGGCGCGAGCTCGTATCGTGGCCCGCGATTGCCTGCACCTGCGCTCCCAGCACCGTCAACTTCAGGCGCCTGTGGCGTCCAACCTCCAAAAAGCGTTTGCGCACCTCGGCGTTTTCCGCAAACACGGCGGACACGTTGATCTCCCAAGCCAGCTGCATTGCGCGCTCGCGGTCACCGCTCATGTTCGGATCGGCGAGACGATCCAGTGTGCCTCTCCGGGCCGGCCTGCTCTCCGGGCCACCGCAAGAGGTCGAGGCCAGCGTGAGCGTTGCAACCCGGTGCTGGTCGGCAAGCGCCAGCTCCTGGGCGACCATCCCCCCCATCGAAAAGCCGAATACGTGGACGCGCTGGATCCCAAGCGCGTCCAGCAGCCGGCCGGCGTCGTTGGCCAAGTCGACGATCGTAAAGGGCGTGCGCACGCGGCCTGAGTCGCCAACGCCACGGTGGTCATAGACGACGACTTCGAAGTGCTCGCGCAAGGCCCCCAAAAACTCATCGCCCCAGTGCGAGTAGGTCCCCCCCATGCCCTGAATCAGCAAGAGCGGCGGCCCTGAGCCCGCCCGCTCGTAGCTGAGCTCGATATCGCCGGCCTGGGCCAGGGGCATCGCTGGCCAACCTTAGCGGCCTAAAGCGGCAGCAAGAGCTGATCGGTGGCCATCGCAGCGGGAAGATTGTGGCCGGCCGGCGCGCCGGCCCCGGGGCCATCAGCGGATGTGGCGTGAAAGCCTGCAAGGCGCACTCCCAACAGCCGCACCGGTCGCGACGGCCGGTACTCGCGCAACAGTCCGAGAGCCACGTCGGCGACGACCTCGCCGTCAGATGTCGCCTGCGGCAGCGTGCGCGCTCGTGTCACGGTCGAGAAGTCCCCCAGTCGCACCTTGATCGAGACGGTACGGCCGCTGCGTCCTTGCTTGGACAGGCTCCCACACAACTCCCGTGCCATCGTCGCCAGCGCGCGCTGGAGCTCGGCGGGATCAGAGAGATCATGGTCAAACGTGCGCTCGCGCGAGGCCGATACGACGGCGCGTTCATCGGTCACCTCGCCGTCGTGCTCAAAGTGGGCCATGCGCGCAAGCGCGCGCCCGGCATTTGTGCCGAAGCGCTCTCTCAGCAGCTCCACGGGTACCTGGGCCAAGTCTTCGATGGTCCTTACGCCGAGTGCCCGCAGGCGCGTGGCGGTCTTCGGCCCGATCCCCGGGATCAGTGCCGGCGGCGCCTGCGCGAACCGCGTGCACGCCTGCTCGCGTGTGAGCACCACGAAGCCGGTGGGCTTCTCGGCATCCGAGGCCACCTTCGCTACCTGCTTGTTGGGGCCGATCCCGACCGAGCAGGTCAGACCGGTCCGCTCAGCGATCACGGCGACGAGCCGGCGCATGGCTGCGTGGGGAAACGACAGTTCCGTGAGGTCCAGGTAGGCCTCGTCCAGGCCCACCACCTCGACGCGCGTTGCCGCAGCACGCACGAGCGCCATCAGCTCCCGCGAGACCTGCTTGTACAGGGCGAAATCGGGAGCCAGGAAGATAGCCTGCGGGCACAGCCGCCGTGCTTTGGCCGCCGGCATCGCCGAGCCGATCCCGTAGCGTCGCGCCTCATAGCTGGCGGTCGTTACGACCGCTCGCGGCCCCGACCCCGCGACCACGACCGGCGCTCCGCGCAGCTCAGGTCGCCGGCAGCACTCCACCGATACGTAGAAGGCATCGACGTCCAGGTGGGCGATGGTGCGATCGGCAGCTTCGGGGAGCACTGAAAGCGAATCTAACGCTGCATCCGGAGGGTGCGACACCGCAAGGCAGAAGCGCACACGAGCGCGGTCTCCGCTCAGCCGTTTTTGAAGTAGTCAGCGTTGATCTGGGTGAACTGAGCCCACTCTGCCCGGACGCCCTCCTCCGGTGTGATCGCGTCGACCGGGCACACCTCGACGCATGCATCGCAGTCGATGCACTCCTCGGGGTCGATGTAGAGCTGCGCGGCCTCCTCAAACCCCGGCTCATCGCGCGTGGGATGGATGCAGTCGACCGGACACACCTCGGTGCACGTGGCGTCTTTGACGCCGATGCATGGCTCGCTGATGACGTAGGTCATGGCTCGTAAATCAAGTTAGCGGGTCCACGCGCCAGTCCCACTCGCATGGGTGTCGTTGACGGCGGGGGCGCCAACAGGGACAATCAACGAGATGGCTAGCCCAGATCGTCTGTCGGCCCTGGATTCGACGTTCCTGCACCTCGAGTCAAGTGGCCCGTCGCATATGCACGTGGCTTCGGTGATGGTCTTCCGTGGCCGTGCTCCCAGCCTCGAGGAGTTTGTGGCGCACGTGCAGGGGCGCATGCACCTGGTCCCTCGCTACCGTCAGCGCCTGGCGTTCGTGCCGCTCGGCCAGGGGCGCCCGGTGTGGGTCGATGACCCGCACTTCAGCGCTTGGGGGCACATCCGCCAGGCAGCGCTGCCCCAGCCCGCCAACGATGCCGCACTGCGAGCTTTCGCCGGACGGGTCTTCTCACAGCGGCTGGATCGGCACAAGCCACTGTGGGAACTGTGGCTCGTCGAGCGCCTCACGCGTGGGCGCTTCGCGGTCATCGCCAAAGCCCACCACGCGCTGGTTGACGGGATCTCCGGTGTTGACATCACAACGGTGCTCCTGGATGCGGCCGCCGACGCCTCCGAAACCAAGAGCGTGCGGCCGTGGGTGGCCAAGCCGGCCCCCAGCTCGGCCCGGTTGCTCGCCGACGCCCTCCTGGAGCGAGCCACGCTCCCAAGCGAGATGGTCCGCGGCGCGCGGCGCGCGCTGAGGGCGCCGCGTCGTGCGATGGGCCGGGTCCGTCACGACCTCACCGATGTCGGCGCGCTCACCTGGGCGGGGTTGGGATCTCCCGCCCCACCGAGCCCTTTCAACGTCGCGATCGGTCCGCACCGTCGCTACGCATCGGTGGAAAGCGATCTACCCGTCTTCAGGGAGATCAAAGATGCCCTCGGCGGCACGATCAACGATGTCGTGCTGACCGTCGTGAGCCTCGCGCTTGGCAACTATCTGCGCGCTCAGGGCTACAACACGACCGGTCTCGTGCTGCGCGCGATGGTGCCCGTGTCGGTGCGCGCAGACGCCGAGCACGGGGCGCTGGGCAATCGCGTGGCAGCGATGTGGGCACCACTGCCTGTCGGTGCCCTGAGCCCAAAGGACTGTCACCAGCAGGTCCAGGAGGCGATGACGCATGTCAAGCTCACCGGCCAGGCCGTCGGTGCCCAGGTGCTGACCAATCTCGCCGGCTTTGCTCCGCCCACGATTCTCAGCCAGGCGGCGCGATTGCAGGCACGCCAACGCTACTTCAACCTCGTTGTCACCAATGTCCCAGGACCCCAGTTCCCGCTGTACCTGCTCGGCCGCGAGATGCTGTGCATGTACCCGGTGCTGCCGCTGGCCCACCGGCAGGCACTCGGGATCGCCGTGATGAGCTACAACGGCCATCTCGGCTTTGGGCTGCTCGGCGACTACGACACGCTTCCCGAGATCGACTCGATCGCCGACCAGATCACGCGCTCCATCGCTGCGCTCGCGCGCGCGGCCGGCGTGCGAACCGGCCGCGGGCGCAGCGCGAGCGCGGCGCCGCCGCGCAAAGCGGCCCGCGCCGCTGCCGCCAACGGCGCCCCGGCGCGCGCGACTGCGGGCCACCGACCAGGCAACCACGCGGCAGGCAAGCGGTCACCGGGCAAGCAGGAGTAGACGGTGACGGTGCCGCGGCCCGTGATCGTCGTGTTGGGGCTTGGCGCCTGCGCCCTTGTGACGACCGGCTGCGGCAGCACGCTTGAAAACCAGCCGATCGCACCCAGCTCGCTGGAGAGCTTTATTGCCGTGCGAGGCTACCCCGTCTACTGGCTGGGCAACTCGTTCGCGCACCTGAGCGTCAGCGAAGTGCAGCGCGATCGCGGCGGCGCATACGCGGTTCAGTACGGCGACTGCGCCAAAGGCGGGCAGGCGACGTGTTTGGCACCGCTTGCGATCGTGACGTCGCCGGAAAACAGCTTCGTGGCACACGGAGCCAACGGCGTTCGGTCAGGCCGTCTACGCGACGTGAGCGCACTGACCTCCGAAGAAGGCAAGACGATCGAGATTCCCACCGGAGCGGTGGTGGTGTCGATCCGCGCCGACAGCGCGCCCTTGGCACGCGCCGCCGCCGCCGCAATCGCGCCGATCAATGAAATCGGACTGCCGGGCTCGCCGCTGCCGAAGGCTCTGCCTGCCACGAGCTTCTCGACGGCGCCGCTACCGACGCAACTGCGCACCTCGGCCTCCAGCAGCACCCGCTGAGGCGCGCTCGAGCGGCGGCCGGCAGTGGGCCTTGCAGCCAAGCGCTAGGACTCCACGCCTGCGGTGCCGGGCGTCTGGGCCGAAGCTCGCCGCACGGCGATGGTCATGCGAGTGACCGCGCACAGGCGGCCGCCGTCATCGCGACAGTGCACATCCCAGATCCAGGTCGTTCGGCCTGCATGCAGACGGGTCGCCGTAGCGTGCACCGTGCCCTCGGTCATGGGACGCAAAAAGCTCGTGCTGTTGGACAGGCCAACTGCAAAGCAGTCGTCCTTGGCGACGGCAAGCGCGGTAGCCAGTGACGCCAGCGACTCGGCGATGGACGCGTAGAGGCCGCCGTGTACCAACCCGTACGGCTGCTTGAGCTCGTCGGAGACCTGCACGTGCGCTTGCGCCTGGAGCTCGGACACCGACACCAACTGGAGGCCGTAGAGGCGGTCAAATCCCGCCACGGCTTGGTTAATCTGCTCGACGAGATCCTCGGCCATGGATGCCAAGACTCTAGTAGC
Source organism: Chlamydiota bacterium (assembly GCA_903970125.1). Lineage (GTDB taxonomy): Bacteria > Actinomycetota > Thermoleophilia > Solirubrobacterales > Solirubrobacteraceae > Palsa-744. The sequence goes on along the minus strand of CAJCHW010000068.1, from coordinate 18,268 downwards.
AGGCATGCTCACTGCCGGGTTTGGCAGGAGTCGCTTGTGCCGGGCTTGCGCAACCGGTATGCTCCGCTCATGCAGGATCGACATGGACGTCGGGGTCTCGTGTTTGATCCACCGATAGGCGGGTCTGGCGAGACATACAAGGCCCGCGTCGCCGCGGTCGGCCGCAGCTTGCCCGCGACTCGTCTGACCACAGCAGAGCTGATGGCCTCGACGAAGCACCGCACCAAGATCGATCTGCAGCGTTATACGGGGGTGCGGGAACGTCGCGTGCTCGACGGTGACGGCAACTCGCATACTCTCGCCGCCGAGGCAGTGCGCGAAGCGTTGTCGCGGGCTCAGCTCGAGGCCGGCGAGGTCGACGTGATCATCGGCTGTGGCGTCACCAAGAGCCGCGGGCTGCAAGCGCGGACCTGGGCGATCGAGCCGCCGCTGGCAATGGATGTGGCCGAAACGCTCGGAGCCCGACATGCCCGCGCTTTTGACATCGGCAACGCCTGCGCCGGCATGCTCACTGGCGCAATGGTTCTGAACAACTGGATTCGGCTCGGATGGATCCGCCGCGGCGTGGTCGTCAGCGGCGAGAACCTTTCGCCGGCGGCGCGCAATGCCGCGCGGCACGTCCGCAGCCTGCTCAGTCGCGAGGTCGCATCGCTGACCGTTGGCGACGCGGGAGCGGCGATCATCGTCGAACGCGCAGAGGAACCCGATGCGCAGGACATCTTGTTCTGTGGGGCCACGGTCGCCAAGCACAGCCGCCTGTGCCTGGGATTCCTCACCGAGCGCGACCCCGGCGTGCGCATGTTCACGCGCCCCGTGGCGCTGCACAACGCAGCGATGACAAACATGCCGGTCTCCTACCAGCAGCTGATGGAAACGCTGGGGTATCCGCTTGAGGAGCTCGACCATGTGATCCCGCACCAGACTTCCAAGGCCGCAATCAAGACGGGGATCAAGAAGATCACCGAACACCTTGCCCGCCATCAGCTTGGCGAGCGGCTTCACAGCCACGCGGTGGTGACGGTGGACCGCTTCGGCAACACCGCGTCCACGAGCCACACGGTGGCCTTCGTGGACGAGCTTGAAGCAGGTCGGATCCACCCGGGTGAGCGGGTCGTGATGTTGGCGCTGGCCTCCGGCCTGGTCGTGGGCGCGATGGTGTTCACGGCAGATGAGGCTCTGGTGGCGGGCTACCCCGACCGGGGCACGGCCGACGAGATTCCACTCAACGGGGCGCCGGCCGCCAATGGCGTCGCCAATGGCCACACAAACGGAGTGCTCGACGCTGTCGGCGCTGCGGCAGCGCCTGCCGCGCCGGTGGCGCCTTGAAGGCCAATCTGTGACCCGCTTAGAGCGCAACGCCAACGTGGTGGCGGTCGTGGTCCCGTTCGCCGGGGTGATCGCGGCGGGGGTACTTTTGTGGAACAGCCTGCTGGGTCCCCTCGACCTTGAGATCTTCGCGGGGATGTACCTGTTCACCGCGATCGGCATCACCGTCGGCTTTCATCGGCTTCTGACCCACCGCGCCTTTGAGACCCACCGCTGGCTGCGCTACACCTTTGCGATTGCCGGCGAGATGGCGCTTGAGGGCTCAGTCATCGACTGGGTGGCCGATCACCGCAAGCACCACACGTTCGCAGATGAAGAGGGCGATCCTCACAGCCCCCATGTCCATGAGGACCACGGCGTCAAGGGGGTGCTGGGAGGCCTGTGGTACGCGCATACGGGCTGGCTGTTTCACACCCACGGGCAGGCCTCCTCACGGCGCTATGCCGCGGATCTGGTCGCTGATCCGATCATGCGCAAGATCAACCGCGCCTTTCCCTACCTGGCACTGCTGAGCCTGCTGCTGCCCGCAGTGCTCGGCTTCGCCCTCAGCGGCGGCTCGTGGATGGCGGCCCTGACGGCGTATGTCTGGGCAGGGCTAGTGCGGATCTTCCTGGTCCACCACGTGACGTGGTCGATCAACTCGATCTGCCACGTCTTCGGCAAGCGACGCTTTGACGTGCGCGACCAGTCGACCAATGTCTTCTGGCTGGCGCTGCCGTCACTGGGCGAGGCCTGGCACCACAACCACCATGCCTTTCCACGGTCCGCGTTTCATGGCCTGAAGTGGTACGAGCTTGATCCGTCCGGCTGGCTGATTCTGGCGATGGGCAAGGTAGGGCTGGCGTGGGACGTGGTTACGGTCAGCCCTGAGAAGGAACGCGAGCGGCTGTTGCGGCCGAATGCCCCGCTTCCGCCCACCCCCGTCGCCAACTGAGCCGGCCGGCGCCCGCGCCGGCGGACCGCGCTTGCGACGCGCCGCGGTCATTGCGTCACCCGCCCACGCTGATTAGCTAGGCTCGGCGGCGACGCACGCTCGCCATGCCGCCCGCTACCTCACGCATAGAGGCGCTACCGCCCGACCACAGAGCAGTGATCTCGCTGATTCTACGGCGGGCGAAGACCTACGCAGACATCGCGATCGCGCTTGAGCTCGACGAGCGCGCTGTGCGCGAGCGCGCGCTGGTCGCGTTGGACGAACTGGCTCCCGGTCCTGCCGGCAGCCTCGACGAGCGCGAGCGCGGCGAGATCGGCGATTACCTGCTCGGCCAGCAGTCAACGGCGCAGCGGCTGGTCACCTATGACGCGATCGAAGGGTCACCGCACGCCCGCTCCTATGCCGAGGCGGTTGCATCGGAGCTGGCGGCGTTGCCCGACGCGGCACTGCCGGACGTCCCCCCTGCGCCGAGCACCGGGCGCGGTACCCGCCCGCGGCCGGAGCCGGCCCCTGTCGCGAGCGCGGCGCGCGCCGAGGGCGTACCGGGGACCGCTGCACGCCGTCCGGGGCGCGTGCACAAGCCGGGCTCGCGTCTGGGTGGAGCGCTAATCCTCGCTGTCATTGCCGCGGTCATCGCTGTCGTGGTGGTGCTCGCCACATCGTCTGGCTCCAACACGGCCGCAACGAGTTCGGGCGGGCGGGCTAAAGCCGCCGGCGGCGGCCAGGGCTCCTCGACCGCTTCGACGGCGAAGTCGGGCGCCGCCAAAGTCCACCTCCTGAGCGATATCAAGCTGACTGCTCCCGAAGGGTCGGGCGGTCCCGTGGGAGAAGCGGCTGTGCTTGCGGAGTCCGGTAAGGATGTGTTGGCTCTGGCGGCCGAAAAGCTTGCACCCTCAAAAGGCTTTTTCTACGCGGCCTGGTTGTACAACTCCCCAAGTGAGGCATTCGCGCTGGGCAAGGCACCGGAAGTGGGCTCGGCGGGGCGTCTGAAGCCAGTTGCCGTGCCGCTGCCCGAAGACGCCTCGAGCTTTCACACGCTGATCATCACCAAGCAGACAAGCCAGGATCCAACGGCACCCGGCGAAATCGTGCTCACCGGCTCTTTCACGCTGCACTAGGTGAGAGCTGCCACGAGTGCCCGCTCCTGCGACTGTTGCGCAACCATGCGTATATGAGTCCGAAGCGCAGCAGCTCACAGCGCCGTAGCGCCGGCCTCGTGTTGCACCGCGGTCCCGCCGATGCGCTCCAGGTGCTGCTCGTGCATCCTGGTGGACCACTCTGGGCCAAGCGCGACGCTGGAGCCTGGTCGATACCCAAAGGCCAGTACGACTCCGACGAGGAGCCCTTGGCGGCGGCACGGCGCGAGTTCGAGGAGGAGCTTGGCACGGCGCCACCTCCGGGTCCAGTGTGCGATCTCGGTGAGATCCGCCAGCGGTCGGGCAAGCTCGTGCGCGCATGGGGTCTCGCCGGCGATCTCGACGTCAGCGTTGTCGTCAGCAATACGTTCGAGCTTCAATGGCCGCCGCGTTCAGGTCAGATGATCGAGGTACCCGAGGTCGACCGGGCCGAGTGGTTCGGTCTTGCCGAGGCCCGCGCCCGGGTCAACCCGGCGCAGATTCCCCTGCTAGACCGGCTGCAGGAGATCGTCGCAAGCGCCCAGCTCTCCTGACCGCGCAGGGCGTAGACAGCGCTCAGGCGGTGTCGTAGCAGAGCAGCGCGTGCACGTTACGAGCCGCGAGCCGCTTGCGGCCGGCGAGGCTCGAAAGCTCGACCAAAAAGCCGCAGCCGGCGACTTGTCCACCGAGCCGCTCCACGAGTTCGCATAGCGCCAACGCGGTGCCGCCAGTGGCAAGCAAGTCGTCGTGTACGAGCACGCGCGCTCCAGCTCGCAGCGCGTCGGTGTGTACGTGCAGGCTCTGTTGTCCGTACTCCAGCTCGTAATCGACCTCCACGGTGTCGTATGGAAGCTTCCCGGGTTTGCGCGCCAGGATGAACCCGGCGTTGCACTCCAACGCCAGCGCGGGCCCCAGCAGAAAGCCGCGCGCCTCCGCCGCGATCACGTACTGCACGTCGAGCGTCCGCGCATGTTCAGCAAGCGCGCCAACGGCAAGCGCGAGTCCGGTGGCATCGGCCATCAAGGGCGTGATGTCCTTGAACACGATCCCAGCCGTGGGAAAGTCGGGGATGTCGCGGATCAGGCGCTTGAGCGCGACAACACCGTCACGCTCTTCTGCATTGCTCATCAGCGCACGATCTTGCGCAGATCGGTGATCAGCATCAGGTGCTTGAGGCGGGTTGTGACGGCAGCGAGATTCTCCAGCGCTTCCACGGCCTCCTTGCGGCGCTGAGGGTTACGCGAGCGCAACGCGGGGGCCAGCAGTTGCTGCAGCAGGCTGGCCTCGCGGTCCGCGGCGGATCGAAACACGCGCAGGTTGCGCCCGCCCACCCCGTAGCGGGCGAGCTCGGCAGCGGCACCGATGATCTGTTGTTCTGTCTCGTCGAAGTAGCGCACGCCGTTGCGCACCTCGCCCTTGACCACGCCGTACTCGCCCAGTTCCTCGATCAGCGCGCGCTCTGTCTTCGTCTCCTCAAGGACTTCCTGCAGCGAATACAGCGCCCCGCTGCCGTCGCGCACGCTGACGCTTGCGCGCGAGGGCCGCGTTCGCTCTCCACCCTTGGCGGGCATCGCGGTCTCGTCGGCGCGACCGGCGACGAGCTCCTGCCGGATGACGCGTAGGGGCAGAAACTCATCGCGCTGCATCCGCAGGATCGTGCGCAGGCGCGCGACCTCGCTGGGGCTGTAGAGGCGGTAGCCGCCCGGTGTGCGCCGGGGCGACAGCAACTTCTGGTCCTCCAAGTAGCGGATCTTGGAGATTGAGATATCGGGGAACTCCTGCGCCAGCGACTTGCACACGGCCCCGATCGTGATGTCCTTCTGGCGCAATTTGGCCGCCTTCTCGAGCGGGAGCTCGGCGGCGGTCGCCTCGGCTGCGGGCGCCGCGGTCGAAGGCGCTCCGTTTGCGGCGAGTCCCGCGGTCATCAGCGGGCGCGGAACGTGAGCTTGTACTTGCCGATCTGGACCTCGTCGGCGTCCTGGAGGCGCTGTGAGTCGATGCGCGAGCGGTTGACGTAGGTGCCGTTTAGCGACCCGCAGTCGTCGAGGTACCAGTCGTCGCCACGCTGGATCAGCACGGCGTGATCACGTGAGACGGTGACGTCGTCGAGAAACACGTCGGCCTCCGGGCGCCGGCCAATGCTCATGCGCTCGTGATCGACCGGGAAGCTCTCGCCGGCGCGGCCTGCGCCGCTGCGGATCACGAGTGCGGGACCGCGCGAGGCCGCGTCGCCGACCTCGACGGCAACGAGCTCGCCGGTGTCCTCGTTCATGCGGTAGGTCGCGGTCGCGGGCTCGCCGACGGCTTCGGGCCGCTGCAGCAACGCGCCGCACCGTTGGCAGTAGTTGGCGCCCTCAGCGCCGAGTTGGCCACACTCCGCGCAACGGATGGACATAGGGCGTGCCGTTCCCGCTAGGTGGCGTCAGGCAGCTGCTCATCCTTCGCGCTGCGCCCCGCGAGGATGTCCGTGAGCTTTTGGACATCGTCGCCGGAGATCACGTCGTGGCCGCCGTCGTGGCGCTTGCGCAGACGGTTGACCAGCTCAGCGCGGAGAATGTCAATCTTGCCGTGGAGGATCCGTCGCTGGTAGGAGATCTCAAGCTCTTCCTTGGTGAGATCGCCAATCAAGTCCTTGAGCTCGATATCCGAAAGCGAGCCAAGGTCGGGGAAGGTGTCCATCGTGGGATTATCTCCTCTCACGGGCCATCCGGCGCGGCGCCGATCTACCGCGCTGGACAATATGCATGATCGGAGCGAGTATATAGCTCGCCAGCTTTGCTGTTCGTCAGCTTGCGACTGCTGTGTCGAGCGGTCCCGCTAACAGCGAACGTCCGGACGGCGCTGGCGCAGCTGTGTGATCCCCGTCTGCACGTAACGCGCGGTCGCCGCAAGCGCGAGCACGATGCCGATCATGAACAGCACAGTGGCCAGTGTCTTCAAGCCTGTCAGGGCAAAGAACAGCGCGCCCAGGACCGGTACCAGCGCGGCCCGCCCGATCCGGTTGATGCGCAACTGCAACCCCTTCCTGAGGCTGTAGCGGCCGAGCACCAGCATCGCTAGCTCGCGTGCCAGCAAAATCGCAAGAGCCCAGCGGGGTAGCAGTGCCCAGCGCCAGCACACCACTGCGCCGCAGATCGCGAGCAGACGGTCACTGGCCGGGTCCACGAGCGCGCCCAAGCGGCTGTATTGGCGGGTCACCCGCGCTGCGGCGCCGTCTGCGAAGTCGCCAAAGCCGATTGCGGCAAACAGCACCGCGGGTACGGCGGCGGTGCCGTGATCGAGCGTCAGCCCGAGTACCAAAAACACGGGCACAAGCGCCAGGCGCGTGAAGGTGATCGCGTTGGGGAAAGTCCAGGGTCGCAGCGGCTGTGAGCTTTGATCGGGCCCGTGCGGCTCCTCCGAGCGATCCAGGCCGAGCAGTCCCCAAATGCGCGCGTGGAAGTCAGTGGTTGCTATGGCAGGCTCCGCCAGAGGTCATCGAGGGCCTGGGTCAGGTCGGCCACGTCGTGGTCGAGCGGTAGGCCGGCTGCCGATCGCAGCCCACGACGAAGCTGGACCTCGACGTCCCCCGTCTTCAGCGCGCGCGCACCGACGGTCAGCCGCAGCGGACAGCCGAGCAGCTCGGCGTCGGCGAACTTCTCGCCGGGCCCCACATCGCGGTCGTCGTAGAGCACCTCGATTCCGCCGGCGAGCAGGTTTTCATAGAGCTCCTCGGCGGCCCCGCGCTCAGGCGTGTCGGCCTTCCCGATGCCTACGAGGTGCACCGCAAAGGGTGCCAGCGCGCGCGGCCAGGAGATGCCGTGGTCGTCTGCGTACTGCTCCACAGCAGCGGCGACGATGCGCGCAGGGCCGATCCCGTAAGAGCCCATCCATATCGGCAGCGCCGCGCCGGTCTCATCGAGATACGAGGCCTGGAGGGGCTCTGAGTAGCGTGTGCCCAGCTTGAAGATGTTGCCAACCTCGATCGCGGGCTCGATCGTTATCGCCTGCCCGCCAACAGTGTCGCCGGCCTGCACGGTGCGCACGTCCACGCGTGTGAACTTGAAGTCACGTCCCGGCACCACCCCGCGCAGGTGGCAGTCGGGCTCGTTTGCGCCCGTGACATAGGCCCCATCGGCCACCGCGGCGTCGAGCAGGATTTCGACGCGCCCGTCAAGCCCCACGGGCCCGATGAACCCTGGGGGGCCGAGCTTGGCCGCGATCTCCTCGGCATGCGCCGGCCTGCTGGCCGTGCCCAGCGCGTTTGCAAGCTTGATCTCGTTGACGCGATGATCGCCGCGCACGAGCACGAGCACGAGCTTGCCCGCAGCGTCTGCGGGCACGACTGGGTAGGCCTTCAGCAGCGCGCCCGCAGGCACTGACAGCGACCCCGAGACCTCGGCCACAGTGGTCAGTCCGGGTGTGGCGATCCGTTCGGCGGCGGCGGGCTCGTCTTCCAGCACCACGAACGCCGCGTCGGCGCTTGCCACCTCCACGTTGGCGGCATACCCGGGTGCCAGAGCAATCTCGTTCTCTCCCGCCGGGCAGGGCGCCATGTACTCATGCGCGCCAAGGCCACCCATCATGCCCACGTCTGACTCCACGCGGTAGTAGCGCAAACCCGTGCGGTCCATTATGCGGTCATAGGCGGCCGCATGTGCCTCGTAGCGCTCCTCCATTCCCGCAGCGTCGCGATCGAAGCTGTAGGAGTCCTTCATGATGAACTCGCGTGTGCGCAAGACACCTGCGCGGGGTCGCGGCTCGTCGCGCTCCTTGATCTGAAACTGGTAAAGGATCAACGGCAGGTCGCGATAGGAACGGACCACCCGTGCCACATGTTCGGTGACGATCTCCTCGTGGGTCATTGCGAGCACAAGCTCTGAGCCCTTGCGGTCGAGCAGCTTGAAGAGCTCATCGATCGCCAGCCGGCCGGTCTTGCGCCAGGGATCAGCCGGCTGCAGCACGGGCATCAAAAGCTCCTGACCGCCGATCCGGTCCATCTCCTCGCGGATGATCGAGACGGTTCGCTGGTGCACGCGCCAGCCGGCAGGCAGCCAGGTCCACATCCCGGCACCGACCTGGCGGATCAGTCCCGCACGCACCATCAGCTTGTGCGAAATCGCCTCAGCGTCAGCTGGGGCCTCCTTCTCGGTGGGCAACAGGTATTGCGAGAGGCGAGTCATGGCGCTGTGCGCTAAGCCTACGCGGCCCATCTCCCCCGTGCCAGTCAGGGCGTGTTGCCGGCTCTGATAGAACAACCGCGCACACCCCAACTGCGACGAATCCAGAGAAGGAGCCCGAGATGGCCTACACACTGCCACCGCTGCCATACCCCTACGACGCGCTTGAGCCGTACATCGACACCAAGACGATGGAAGTCCACCACGACAAGCATCACCAGGCCTATGTCGACAACGCCAACGCAGGCCTCGAGGGCACGGCACTGGCCGACGCGCCTGTCGAGGAGGTGCTGACGCGGCTCGCGGAGCTACCGGACGGCGTTCGCGCCAAGGTCAAGAACAACGCCGGCGGTCACTACAACCACACGCTCTTCTGGGAGACCATGGCCCCTGGCGGCGGCGGCGAGCCCGACGGCGCGCTCGCAAGCGCGATCGCATCGGCCTTCGGCTCCTTCGAGGATTTCAAGGGCAAGGTGAAGGCTGCCGGGATCGGCCAGTTTGGTTCCGGCTGGGCGTGGCTGGTGCATGACGGCACGGGCCTTGCGGTGGTCTCGACGCCCAACCAGGACGCGCCGATCTCGGACTCAAAGACGCCGCTGCTCGGCGTGGACGTGTGGGAGCACGCCTATTACCTGCAGTACCAAAACCGCCGCCCGGACTACCTCGACGCTTGGTGGAACACCGTCAGCTGGGCCAAGGTGGCCGAGCGCTTCAGCGCCTGCTGAAGCGCCGCCCGGCGACGGGGGAGCCACCGGCAGTGGGGCCGGCGCCGACGGTGAGCATCGAGTCGAGTACCTCCTCGGCGGCTTGATCCTCGTGCGCGGCGGCGGCCTCAAGCGCCGCTATGCGCTCCGGGGTCATCGCAGTTGCGTCCTCGTTGGCGGCAAGCCACTCCCGCGCCGCGGCCGCGTCGCTCTCGTCGCGCTGCACCGTCTTGCCGGCGGCGTAATAGCGGTCGATCTCCTTGAAGAGCTCGTCCACGAGTGCCTCGGTCGGGACCTTCTTCAACGGCTCGCCCTTGGAGTAGATCATGCCCATGTCCTTGGCGCCGGTGATGCCGAAGTCCGCATGGCGCGCCTCGCCGATGCCATTGACAGCGCATCCCAGCACCGACACCTCGATCGGGTCCTCATAGGCGCGCAGGCGCTCCTCGACTTCCGCGACGACCGTGTCCATGTCGAACTGCAGTCGTCCGCACGTCGGACAGGCGATCAGCACCGGGCCGCGCTCGCGCAGCTTCAGTGCCTTGAGGATCTCCCAGGCGACCTTGACCTCCTCCTCGGCGTGGAAGGTGGACAGCGAGATGCGGATGGTGTCGCCGATGTTGTCGGCGAGCAGCGTGCCGAGGCCGACTGCCGACTTCAGCGAGCCCGACCACTTCGTGCCGGCCTCGGTGATGCCCAGATGCAGCGGATAGGGAATGCGCTCGGAGAGCTTGCGGTTGGACGCGATCGTGTTCGGCACCGATGTGGACTTCATCGACACCTTGAAGTTGGTGAAGTCCAGGCGCTCCATCAGCGCGACCGCTTCCTCGGCGGCCAAAACGAGCGCCTCGACGGGGTCCTCGAACTCGAGCTCCAGCAGATGCTTCGGCAAGGAGCCGGAGTTGACGCCGATGCGCAGGGGCGTCCCCTTTGCCTTGGCTGCGGCAACGACCTCGGCGACCTTCTCCGGTCCGCCGATGTTGCCGGGGTTCAGGCGCACGCAATGTGCCCCGGCCTCGATCGCTTTGAGCGCGAGCGTGTGGTTGAAGTGGATGTCTGCGATCACGGGGATCGGCGAGCGCGCAAGGATCTCCGGCAGCGCGGCGGCGTCCTTGTCGCGGGGCACAGCCACGCGGACGATGTCCGCTCCGACCTCGGCGACCTTCTCGATCTGCTCGATCGTGGCAGCCACGTTGGCCGTCTCGGTCTTGGTCATCGTCTGCACAGCGACCGGGGCACCACCGCCGATTGGAACACCGCCGACGTGGATCTGCTTCTCAGAGGCCATCTGAGGAGATTGTACGGCGCGGGCGCGGTACCGGGCTCACGCGCCCAGGCGCGTCAGATCGTTGTAAAAGCCGTTGAAGACCAGGAACAGCAGCAACACCATGCCGACCGAGCTGAACCGGACCATTGCAGCCATCGGGATGCGGTGTCCGCGCACCTTCTCTGCGACGGCCCACAACACGTGGCCACCGTCGAGCGGCAGAAAGGGAAACAGGTTGATCACGGCCAGAGCAAGAGACACAAAGCCGAGCACGACAAATCCGAAACCCCACCCGCCGGCCACGGCTTCGTGCGCCACTTCGGTGATCCCGACGATACTGTGGAGTTCGGACCGCGCACGCGAGCTGGTGAGTGCTTTCTCCAGTCCCGACACGATGCTTGCGGCCGTCTTTGCCACCTCGCGGCCGACAACCCCAACAGCCGCAACCGAACCGTAGCGTTTGGCCGTGGCACCGAAGGCGAAACCGATCAACATGCGCTTCTCGGCGGCGTCGTACTGCGGATACACAGATGCGTCCAGCGTGCGGCCGGCTCGACGCAGCACGATGTTGACCGGCTCTTGGGCGTGGCAGCCGGAGACGAGTCGCCCAGCGCACAGATCGCGACCGACCACATTTCTGATCCCGTTCACGGTCGCTGGTTGCCCGTCGACCGAGATGAACCGATCGCCGACTTTGAGCACTCCAACGGCAGCCGTCTTTTCGATCACTGCGCCAACCGATGTTGTCGACCGCAGCGTTTCGATCGACGGGTTCAGATTGGACAGCGTAGTTGCCCCATCGAGGTTTCCTGACACGAGGACGACCCAGAAGAGCACCAGCGCGATCAAAAGGTTCACGCCAGGTCCGGCAAGAATCACGGCCACGCGCTTCCAAGGTGGCTGGAGACAATACGCGTGTACCGCGACCCGCAGATCGAGGTTTTTGACCTCATCCCAGGTCATCCCGGTGATCTTGACGTAGCCGCCCGCAGGGATCGTGCCTATGGCGTAGTCGGTTTCCCCGACCTTTACACCTGCGAGGCGCGGCGGAAAAAAGAGCGAGAACCGCTCGACCCGCATCCCGACCGCCTTGGCCACAGCAAAATGTCCCAACTCATGCAGGATGATCAACAGAGCTATGCCCAGAAGCGTGAGTGCCCAACTCATTGCCAGCCAGTTTGGCAGCCGCAGCAGCCGCTTCCGCCACTTGGGCGGGCGGCGTCGGCGGCTGCATGGCGCCATAACCTAAGGGTTATACTGGCGCGAATGCAGAATGGAGCTCAGATCGTGCGCGATGCCCGCCTGGGAGCCGGGTTGTCTCAGGCGCAGTTGGCGCGCCGGCTCGGGGTCAGCCAGGCTGCCGTTGCCAAGCTGGAGCGACCCGGAGCCAATCCAACGGTTGTCACACTCCAGACCACATTGCGCGCGCTCGGCCGCGAACTCGTCATCACCTCCCAGCCAGTCCGCGGGTCCGTCGATAAATCGTTGATCGCCACCCAATTGCGTCTGTCGCCGGCACAGCGTCTAAAGCAGCTCGAACAGATGCACGCGTGGGCCAGGGAACTGCAGCAGGCGGGGGCCGCGGCTCGTGGCGACCTCGCCTGAAGGCTCCTATCAGCCAGCCGGCCTGCTCCGCGCCCTGGTCGACGGCTTGGTTGACTTCGTGATCATCGGTGGAGTGGCGGTCGTGTTGCAGGCGCTACCCAGGTTCACTAGGGACCTTGACATCGCCTACGCGCTCGACCGCGAGAATCTCGATCGCCTCGGCGTCGTGCTGGTGAGCCTGCGGGCGCGTCTGCGAGGAATCGACGACGACCTCCCCTTCGTGCCGGACGGCCGCACGCTGCGAACCGTGCAGATCCTCACCCTTACGACTGATCTCGGCGAGCTCGACCTCCTCGGCAGCCCGGATGGCGCGCCGGAGTACCACATCCTGCGAGACCGGGCCGAGACGATGGAGCTTGCCGACAGGTCCGTACGGGTGGCATCGATCGAGGATCTCCTGGCGATGAAACGGGCGGCCGGAAGGCCTCAGGACCTGATCGACATCGACGGACTTGAGGCCGCACGAGAGCGGCGCACGCTCTAAACGCGCGGCTACCGGCTCACGCCCTCGCGAGCACGGCTTCCTCGGTGACCCTGCGGGCTTCGCGGTCGGCGTCATAGAGCGCGTCAAAGGAGTGCACCGGTTGTGAACCGAGCTCATCGAGGGCCTCTTGGATTACCGCTGCGATGCCTAGGAAAGGCAGGCGCTCTGAGAGAAAGGCATGGACGGCGACCTCGTTGGCAGCGTTGAGCACGCATGGTGCGGTGCCGCCGGCGCGGGCGGCGGCACGGGCGAGGTCCAGGCATGCAAACGCCTGCGTGTCCACGGGCGCAAAGTCAAGCTGCCCGATCGCGGCCAGGTCCAGCGCGGGAACGGGTACGTCGACGCGGTCGGGGTAGTGCAGCGCGTAGGCGATGGGCACACGCATGTCCGGGTAGCCCATGTGGGCAAGGGCGGCCCCGTCGCACAGCGTCACCATCCCATGGATGATCGACTGCGGATGCACGACCACGTCGATGCGGTCGTAGGAGAAGCCGAAGAGGTGGTGCGCCTCGATCAGCTCAAGGCCTTTGTTCATCAGCGTGGCCGAGTCGACCGTGATCTTCGCGCCCATACTCCAGGTGGGGTGCACGAGCGCCTGGGCCACGGTGACGTCCCGAAGCTGCTCGACAGTGTGGCCGCGAAAGGGTCCCCCGGAGGCGGTCAGCAAAAGCCGATCTACCGTACCGGCGCGTGTCGCGCCTGTCGCGACAGGCGCTGCCTCGATGCCGATCAGCTGGTGCAGCGCCGAGTGCTCTGAGTCCACGGGTATCAGCCGCGCTCCCGTTGCCTCGGCGAGCGCGGCCACAAGCTCGCCCCCAACCACCAGCGACTCCTTGTTGGCGAGCGCAAGGTCGATGCCCTCGGCCAGGGCCGACACGGTTGGGCCCAGGCCCGCTGAACCGACGAGCGCGTTGAGCACAAGGTCTGCCCCGGAGCTGACCACAAGCTCGATCAGCCCCTCAGGACCGGTCAGCACCTCCCCGTCTATCCATTGCTCAGAGGCGCGCGCCGCTGCGCTCGCATCCGAAAGTGCAACCCGGCCGACGCCGAGGGTGCTGGCCTGTTCGACCAGCAGCTCCCACGAGTTCGCTGCCGAAAGCCCAACGACCTCAAGCTCGGCGGAGCGCGAGACGATGTCGAGTGCCTGCGTGCCAATTGACCCGGTGGACCCGAGGATGAGCAGGCGCTTAGGCATACACGTTCCAAATGTAGTACCCGACAACAATCGCAAAGAAGACGGCGTCTAGGCGGTCGAGGATGCCGCCGTGGGGTCCCATCAGCTTCCCGGAGTCCTTGACGTGTGCTTGACGCTTGACAAAGGACTCAAAGAGGTCGCCGAGTGGGCCGGCAACGGCGACGCCGAGTCCCAGGATCAGCGCGTGGTCTGTGGTCAGCCAGGCCTGCTGAAAGCGCCCGGCGAGCCACACGCCGGCCACGGCACAGAGGCCGCCGATCAGAAGCCCCTCCACGGTCTTGCCCGGGGAAATCCGCGGCGCCAGCGCATGCTCGCCAAAGAGGTGCCCGCCGACGTAGGCACCGGTGTCGCCCAAAAACGTCCCGATGAGCACATCGATCACGATGTTCTCGCCATGAGGTAGGCGCCGCAACAGCACGGCCGTGGCGAGCGCCAAGCCGATCCACCAGATTCCAACGAGAGTCAATCCCATACCCCCGACGCTGGGGTGCTTCTGGGCGGCCGTGAGCATGAACAGGACGGGCAACATTGCGACGGTCACGAGCAGCACCTGGTAGGTGCCTCCGTACAACGCCGCCAGCAACAGCGCCCCAAGCGCCACGAAGCCGCCGAGGCGGACGGCGTGGGCGCGTGGATACATGCTGTAGAGCTCGTGCATTGCCACGCACCCGACGACAAAGAGGCCGACGGCGAACACGAGCCCGCCGTAGAGCACCAAGACGAGCGCGACGGCAATCGCGGGGAGCGCGGTCAGCGTTCGCTGCGTCGCCTCCGAGCGTTGGTTGCGGCGCGCATGGCGCTGGCCGCGAACCTGGCTCATCGTCCGCCGAAGCGGCGCTTGCGGGCACCGAACTCGGCGAGCGACTCTTCCAGGGCCACGCGCGTGAAGTCCGGCCACAGCTCGTCGCGCACCACCAGCTCGGAGTACGCGGCTTGCCAGAGCAGGTAGTTCGACAGCCTTGACTCGCCGGAGGTGCGGATGATCAGGTCCGGATCGTGCATCTCGGGCGCGTAGAGGTGCCGGCGAAACTCCGCCTCGGTGGTGCCCGTGAAGGTGCGGGCGGCGTCCACGATCTCCGCCCTGCCGCCGTAGTTGAACGCCACGAACAAGGTGATGCGCGTGTTCGTGTCCGTCTGCGCCTGTGCCCACCGCATCTTCTGGAGCAGTCCGTCGGAGATCCCGTCGGAGCGCCCGATGAACCGGATCCGCACCCCCTCCTGGTCGAGCTCCGGCGTTTCGGAAGTGATGCGCTTCCCAAGCATCTCAAGCAGCGCGTTGACCTCGCCCCTTGGCCGCGCCCAGTTCTCAGTAGAAAACGAGTACACCGTCAGCTCCTTGATTCCCAGCTCCACGGCGTCGCGCAGACGCGCTCTGACCGTGTCGGCGCCGGCCGAGTGACCCTCGGTCACAGACAGGCCCCGGGCGCGAGCCCAGCGGCCGTTGCCATCGGTGATGATGGCCACGTAACGGGCTTGTGATGGTTCGCTCGTCATCGACTCGAACTTGTAGCGCGAGCCGCGTCAGATCTCGACGATCTCAGCTTCCTTGCCCTTGAGCAGCTCGTCGATCTCAGATGTGCGCGAGTCCGTGAGCTTCTGCAGCGCTGTCTCACCGCGGTGCTCGTCGTCCGAGGAGACTTCGCCGTTGGTCTTGTGTTCGCGCAGCTCGTGCAAAACCTCGCGGCGGATGTTGCGCACCGCGATGCGGCCCTCCTCGGCAAGACCACGCACCACCTTGACGAGCTCACTGCGCCGCTCTTCAGTGGGCTCCGGTACCACCAGACGGATGACGGCGCCGTCGTTGGAGGGGTTCAGGCCGAGGTCGGACTCGTTGATCGCCTTCTCGATGGCGGCTACCGCTGACTTGTCGTACGGGTGCACCGTGATCAGCCGGGCCTCCGGGGCTGAGACCGTCGCGAGCTGCTTCAGCGGCGTCGGCGCCCCGTAGTAGTCGACCGCGATTCGATCCAAAAGCGCCGGACTGGCGCGCCCCGTGCGTACGGTTGCAAACTCGTGCAGCGTGGATTCCACCGACTTTGCCATCCGCGTCGCCGCGGAATCGAGCAGCGCGTCGATCACCTCACTGGCCATGCCCCACCCCTTCCACCTCAGCCGTCACATGTTCGGCGCTTGCCGTTACGGAGCTGGCGCTGCGTGGCGGACCGTCGTCGGGTCCCCCAAGACTTGAACGCACCAGCGTGCCCACGCGCTCGCCCGAGATCACGCGCGTGAGGTTGGTTTCGTCATCCATGTTGAAGACGCACAGTGGCATACCGTTGTCCATGCACAGCGCAAGCGCCGTCGAATCCATCACTCGCAGCCGGCGCTCGATCGCTTCCATGTGGGTCAGTTCGGGGATGAACTGCGCCTTGGGATCGATCGCTGGATCGGCGCTGTACACGCCTTCGACGTGGTTTTTGGCCATCAAAATCACCTCGGCACGGATCTCGGCGGCGCGCAGCGCGGCCGCGGTGTCGGTGGTGAAGAACGGGTTGCCCGTGCCGGCGGCAAAGATCACGACCCTGCCCTTCTCAAGGTGACGAATGGCACGCCTGCGGATGTAGGGCTCGGCGACCTCGGCGATCCCCAGGGCCGACTGCACGCGCGTGTTTGTGCCCATTCGCTCCAGCGTGTCCTGGAGTGGCAGCGCGTTGAGCACGGTGGCAAGCATGCCCATGTAGTCGCCCGTGGTCCTGTCCATGCCATCGGCCTGAGCCTGAATTCCGCGGAAGATATTGCCCGCGCCGACAACGATTGCGACCTCAACGCCCGCGTCATGCACTGCGGTCACCTGTCGGGCCACCGCCTGCACGCGCGCCGGATCGGTGCCGTAGGGCAGAGTGCCCATGAGCGACTCGCCGGAAAGCTTGAGCAGGATGCGTTTGTAGACGGGAACGATGGCAGGCAGAGCGTACCTAGCTCTGGCCGATGGCGAAGCGTGCAAAGCGCCGTATGACGATGTTCTCGCCGGTCTTGGCGGACAGCTCGGCACGAATCTGCTCAATCGTCTTACCGCCATGGCGCTCTTGGTTTACGTGCGGCTGGCTCAGCAGCACGACCTCCTCCAGCCATTTGCCGAGCTTGCCCTGTGCGGCCTGCTCGCGCCGGTCGGCGGGGATGCTCTCGGGCAGCTGGCTGGTCGCGATCGCGACCTCGCTTGCGCGCACCTACGCCGGGATCTCCTCCTCGGAGATGTACTGCGGAGCGGCCGCCGCGATGTGCGCCGCAACATCCTTGGCGAACTCCACGAACTCGTCGTTGCGTGCGACGAAATCGGTGTTGCAGTCAACCTCGACGAGCACACCGACCCGTCCGTTGTGATGGATGTAGCCCTGGACGGTACCCTCGGAGGCCTCGCGACCGGCCAGCTTGGCTGCGCCCGCTATCCCCTGCTCGCGCAGCCAGGTCGCAGCTGCGTCGAGGTCGCCACTGGCCTCTTCCAGTGCCCGCTTGCAGTCCATCATGCCTGCGCCCGTGCGGTCCCGTAGCGCCTTGACGTCGGCGGCGGCGATAGCGCTCATGCCGGCCTCGCTCGCGGCGCCGCCGGTGCCGGTGCCGGTGGCGCGGGACGCTCAGGGGCCGCCTCGCCGGCCTCGGCGGTCGGCGCCGCTGCGGCGGAAGCGGCCGCAGCCTCGCGTTTGGCCTGCTCTTCGGCCTCACGCTTGACCTGCTCTTCGGCCTCACGGGCGGCGCGCTCGTCGGCCTCACGCTTGGCCTTTTCCTCGGCTTCCTGGTGCGCGCGCTCCTCCTCGGCGCGGAACGCCACGCGCGCCTCGGAGACCACCCCACCGATGGCGTTGGTGATCAACGCGCACGAGCGAATAGCGTCGTCGTTGCCGGGAATGACGTAGTCAATTCCGTCGGGGTCGCAGTTGGTGTCCACCAGCCCGATCAGCGGGATACGGAGCCGCTGGGCCTCACGCACGGCGATCTCCTCGGCGCCGAGGTCGATCACGAAGACGGCATCGGGAAGGCGCTGCATGTTGGTCACGCCGCCGAGGTTCGCGCGGAGCTTGGCCAGATCAGCTTGAGCGGCCATTCGCTCCTGGGTCGGCAGCAGCGCGAGCTGACCCTCACGCTCGTAGCGCTCGAGTTCGTGCAAGCGCTTGATCCGCAGCGAGATCGTCTGGAAGTTGGTCAGCAGACCACCCAGCCAGCGGTGGTTGACGTAGGGCATGTCTGCGTTGCTCGCGGCCTCGGCCACGACGTCGCGCGCCTGCTTCTTGGTGCCCACGAACAGCACGACGCCGCCGCGGCGGGCCACGCCTGCGGCGAACTCCTGCGCGCTGTGCAGCAATGCTTGGGTCTTGATCAGATCGATCAAGTAGATGCCATTGCGCTCTCCGAACAGAAAGCGTCGCATCTTGGGGTTCCAGCGGCGTGTCTGGTGGCCGAAATGAACCCCGGCCTCCAAAAGATCCGCGATGCCGACGTCAGCCATGGCTGTGGCCCGTCGAGTTACGGCTGGTCAAAGTGACT
>CAJCHW010000067.1 GCA_903970125.1 Chlamydiota bacterium | reverse complement strand
GTCGGACCCGTACTCGGCGATCTCCGGAATCGAGCCATAGTCGACCACGGCGTTACCGTCGTCGAGCGTCTGCATGTTGCCCTGGCTGACCGACAACAGTGGCCCCGGGTGCGTGTACACGGCCACCAGGCGCGCTTGATGGGTGGCGAAGTCAAGCGCGACCCGGATGCCGCGTGACTGCGCGTGCACGGGCGGGTTTGAGCCGTCGTCAAAAAAGGTCACTTCGCCGTCGGGGAGGATGCGACCGTCGTGCTGCCACGCCGTTTCAGTGCCCCGACCCATCTTGAAGGAGCTGTTGGTGCCGCCCAGACGCCAGAGGATCCTGCCCGTGCCCTGTTGCAGCTGGTACCCCGCCCAGGTCGAGCGCGCCGAGATGAACAGGTCGCCGTTGGGCTCGGGGTCGATCGAGTTCAGGTGGAACCATTCCCAAGGTGTGGTGGCTTCCGGGGGGGCGGTCTCGGATTCGGCCACGGCTACATGGTCGAGGCTGTGCCATTCCCAGCGCACAAGGCCCGTGCGCATGTCGATCTCCTGAATCGCGGAGTCCACGATCGCGCCGTTCTTGCGTCCGCCGGCGGATGCCAGGTCGCAGCGGATCGGGTTGTACGCCGTGATGAACGCCACGTCATCGGGCGCGATCTGAAACTCGTGCAGGTCGGCCCGCAGACCATTTGAGCCACGGACCGTGGCCACCGTTTGGTAGTGATTGTCGAGGACGACGTCTTCGCCCTGGCCGAAGCCGAGGTTGAGCACCTTGCCCTGCCAGAACGTCAGATCCCTGTGGCCGTCGTAGGTCTGCACGTTGAGGTCCTCCGCCGTGGCGCCGCCGGGGAGCCTGTCAAACCAGACGAGCCGCCCCTGCGGCGTGTAGATGAGCGGCCCATACTGGCCCGGTCCGGGGCCGTTGGTCGTAAAGACGTCGCCTGCGGCGGGATCGCGGTCGGGAGTGGCGACGGTGAGTGTCGGAGCCTGCACACCGGGCATCGTGGCGAACGTCTGGAAGTCATCGGAGGCAGGGAGAGAGTTCGGGAATGGCGGCACGCCCGCGGTCGGATAGGGATGGTCCACGCGGAATGCGAAGCTCACGCGCCTGCCCGGGGCGCTTGCGCCGATCGCTGCGTGTACGACCACGCGCTCGCCTTCGTCAAAGGGCTTGTTCGGCAGAAAACTCGCGCCGTCACCCTGAGAGTAGGCCTGTAGATGGCCCGCGTGCTCGCCGCTGCTTGAGCCCGCAACCGAGACATGGTGGATCTCGCCCGCGGGCACGCCGAGGAAGCTGATCTGCGCGTGGGGATTGGCGGTGTCGGTTTCCGGGGCAGGGGAGACGTCGACGTTGACCTGAGCGAGCTCGGCGCTATTGTCGACGGTCGCGGGAAGGCAGGCGGGCGACGCAACGATCTCGCGCCGACGCGCGTGCGCCGACGAAAACGCGCCTGTCGCCAACAGGATCGCGACAACCGCGCAGGTGCAAACGGCGACCACGCCGATCGCCACACGTCCTCGGCGCACTACGCGGTCAGTGCGTCTCGTGCGCGCGCGCGCCGCGGCGGCGCATTGGCGATGATGCCGTTTGCAGGGTGGGTCGCCACGGTTGGGCGCTTGGCCGCCTCGACGGCGCCCAACTGCTCATGCAGTAACGAGAGCACAGCGTCTACGGCCTGCGCCAGTCCCAGCCGCGGGGTCACTTCCAACTCGGCGTGGCGTGGCTCCTCGTAAGGGTCATCGACGCCCGTGAAGTTGTCCAGGTCTCCGCCCATGGCGCGTGCGTAGAGCCCCTTTGGGTCGCGTTCCACGCATACCAATAGAGGCGTGTTCACGAACACTTCGATGAACGGCAGGCCCTCACGCGCGTGGCATTCGCGTACCTGCGTGCGGGTCGCCTCAAACGGCGAGACCAGCGCTACGACCGCAATCGTGCCAGAGTCGGCGAACAGCGTTGCCAGATTTCCCACGCGCAGCACGTTGCGCTCGCGGTCCTGCTTGCTGAAACCAAGGTCCGACGAGATGCCGTGGCGCAGGTTGTCGCCGTCGAGCAGGTACGCATTGACGCCCTGCTCGACCAGCGCTCCCTCGATACTGGAACCGAGCGTCGACTTGCCCGACGACGGCAGGCCCGTCAGCCAGACGGTGCCGCCGCGGGTGCCAAGCGCGTCCCAGCGCTGCGCGCGCGAGAGCGCGCTCTGTTGCCAGCGCACATTGGGGCTGGCGGAGGTGCCGTCGCAGAGGCTGCCGTAGCTGCCGTCGACGGTCACGTTATCGCCGTTTTCGCGCATACTCATTTGATGTGGACCGCCAGACGCCGGGCCGTCGGGGCAGTTGAGAAGTGGAGCTTGTGGGCGGAGGAGGTCAGGCTTGGAGGCGGGGACTGGGGGGGCAGGGGACCGTCTGCTGCCGGCACCTTTGGCCGTGCCCCATATGTTAGCGTCATGTTGCGATGCGATGTGTCGCACGGGGCTGGGTCACAGCCGCGATCGGCGCCCTCGCGCAACGCTCAGACCAGGACGGATTCTGAGTCGTAGAGCTTCAAGACCTTGATTGTGCCAGGGGGGGCGGCGTCCAGGCACAGGCGGCACAGCACGCACTCGTCGAGATTGGCCTCGACGATGTCAAGCGTCGCCGGCGGCCCCTGCGCGAGCGCGTAGATATCGACTGGACAGACCTCGACGAGCTTGGCCGCCAGCGCCGAATCGGCCACCACGGCGTCGTCGACGTCCACTGCGATGAAGACACCGTCCTTACGCATTGGCGCCTGCTGACTGTCGTGCGGCAATCTTGTCGCCGATGATCGCGGGGATGTCCTCGATGCGCTCGGCCACCGTGATGTGAGCTTGGGCCAGGCGCGCGATCTTCTCCGAGGCGGTGTCCTCCTTGCCTTCGACGATCGTGCCTGCGTGCCCGAAGCTCATGCCAGGCATCTCGTCCATGAAGCGCCCCGCCATGAACGCGACGATGGGCAAGCGGGAATTGTTGTCGGTCACCCAGCGTGCGAGCTCGGCCTCCATGCGTCCGCCGGGCTCGGTGTAGATCACTATGCCCTGCGTCTGCTCGTCGGCCTCAAAGAGTCCCATCAGCTCGGCGTAGCTTGAGCCGATGATCGCGTCGCCGCCAATCGAGACGGCGGTCGATTGGCCCAGGCCTGCGGCTGAGAGCGTGGAGGACATCTCGGTGGTCATGCCGCCCGAGCGCGAGATCACACCGATTGGACCCGGCGTGTATGCCTGCGCCGCGTTCTTCGCCGGACCGCCGATTCCGCCCATCTTGATCACGTCGGGGACGATGATCCCAAGGCAGTTCGGGCCGATGATGCGCGCGCCCCGCAGCGTGGCCAGCTCGACCATCTCGGCGACGTCGCGGCGCGGGATGCGCTCGGTCACGATCACGATCAGTTTCACGCCGTTCTCGATGGCCTCAAAGACAGCGTCTTTGGTGAACGCGGGCGGGACGGTGACGACCGACCCGTCGATGGGCGCACCGTGGTGGGCGACGGCCTGCGCGACGGTGTCGAACACCGGTACGCCGTGGACGTCTCGTCCCAGGCGCCCGGGCGTGACGCCGCCCACGACCTTGGCCCCGGCGCCATAGTCCAAACACTCGCGCGTCAGGTTGACGGCCTCGCGGCCGGTGATGCCCTGCACGATGAACGTCGTGTCGGAGTCGATCAGGATGCTCACGACGCATCTGCCCCAATCTTCTCGACGGCCCGGCGCGCGGCCTCGTTGAGCGAGACGCTGCGGTCGGCGTACTCGACGTGGTACTGCTCGAGGATCTTGAAGCCCTCCTCCTCCCACGCGCCCGGGATGCGGAAGATCGCGATCTTCTCGGCGGGGTCGTAGCCGAGCTCCAGGCAGGCTTTGATCACGCCCCGCGCGACGATGTCCACGCGGGTGTTGGAGACGATCGACATCATCACCGCGATCTTGTCGACGCCGGGCTTCTGCAGGACCAGCTTGGCCAGGCCGCACGCCTTGGCTACCGATGGGTTGCCGCCGATCTCGCAGTAGTTGGCGGGATGGCCGCCATGAGCGCGCACGGCGTCAAAGAGCGTGAGTGAGCCTCCGCCGGCGCCAATCACCAGGCCCAGGTTGCCGTCGAACTCGGTGACGTTTCCGGCCACGCCACGGTGGTCGGTGGCGTCGACCTCCTCACCGGCAAGCTCAAAGGGTGTCGCCTCGCGAGCCTGGCGGGTCTCCTCGTCGCCCACGCCCAGGTCGGCTAGCAGTGGCTTGTGGCGCCCGCGCGCCTCGTTCTCGATGTCCATGTGTGCGTCGAGCGCCACGAAGGAGCCGTCCGCGAGGCGCCCCAGCGGGTTGATCTCGGCCAGGATCATGTCGTTTGCAGTAAACAGTTTGGCCAAGCGCGTGACGATGGGAACGAGCTTGTTCAGGGCCGATCCCGTGACGCCAGTGGAGGCGATCACCTCCTTGGCCTGAAACTCGCTGAAGGGCAGGATGTTCGAGAAGTGCCGGCGGCCCACCTTGTCGGGCTGCTCGGCGGCGACCTGCTCGATGTCGATTCCCCCGACGGGCGAAAAGATCATCACGGGCTGCTTGCGGATGCCGTCCCAGACAACGCCTGCGTAGTACTCCTGCTCGACTTCCGCCTTGGGGTCCACGAGCACGCCGCGGGGCATGTGGCCGTTGATCTCCAGCGCAAGGATGGCGCGCGCATGGGCTTCGGCCTCGGCGGGGGTGTCGGCGAACTTGACACCACCGGCCTTCATCCGCCCGCCCGTGAGCACCTGGGACTTGATCACCGTGGGGCCGCCGATGCGCTCGGCGATGGCGCGCGCCTCCGCGGGGTCGGTGGTGAAGCCGTAGTCGGTGACTGGGATGCCGGCGCGCTTGACGATCTCGCGCGCCTCGTACTCGAAGAACCTCATCGCGGGGCGGAACCCTATAGGGAGAGTCAGGGATAGCGTTGATATGGTGATATGGGTGAAGACAACCATAGATATTGCTGATGGCCTTCTGAGCGAAGCCAAACAGCGTGCAGGCGCCGAGGGCACGACACTGCGCGCGTATGTGGAGCGGGGCCTGCGTGCGGTCCTCAACGATGCAAAGAGCCCTGAGCGCGTCGAGTACCGGCCGGTCACGTTCGAGCTTGAGCCGCTACCGGGCGTCGATCCCTATGACTGGGACGCCATCTACGACTCCATCTACGACAGGCCTTGATCGCGGTCGATACCAACCTGCTCGTGTACGCCAGCGATGAGCGCGCTCCCGAGCACGCTCGCGCGGCCACGGTCTTGGGCTGGTTGGTCACGCAGCCCGCCTGGGGTCTTCCTTGGATTGTGGTTGGCGAGTTCTACGCGGTGGTGACCGATCCACGTCGCTGGCGCCGGCCACGCCCCGAGCAGGCGCTTGAGGCAATCGATGCTTGGCTTGGCACGCGTGGTGCCCAACTACTGGGCGAGGGGCCTGCGCAGTGGCCCACGCTGCGGTCGCTGCTTGAGTCGGGTCGGCCGCTGGGGCGCGCGGTCCACGACGCGCGTCTCGCCGCCGTGTGTCTGGCGGGCGGCGTCACCGAGCTGTGGACCGCCGATCATGACTTCGGTCGCTACCCGGCACTTCGCGTACGCAACCCGCTGGTCGATTTCGAAGCCTGACCTTTCTCAGCCTGGGCTACGCCGGAACCCCCTCGAACCCGTACAGCTCCGCGAGCTCGGGATCCTTGCGCGCGAGCATCTCGGCCAGCTTGACCATCACCTGGCACTGCTTCCAGGTGGCGTCGTCCTGCATCTTGCCGTCGATCATGTGCACGCCGCGGCCGTCCGGGATCGCGGCGATCACCTTCTTGGCGAAGGCCACCTCGGCGGGATCCGGCGAGAACACGCGCTTGGCGATCGCGATCTGCGCGGGATGCAGCGACCAGGCCCCCACGCAGCCCAGCAGAAATGCCGCACGGAACTGGGTCTCACAGCCCAGCTCGTCGCGGATGTCGCCGTAGGGGCCGTAGAAGGGCAGCGCGCCGACTGCCGTGCACGCATCGACCATGCGCGCGATCGAGTAGTGCCAGGGGTCCTGCTGGTAGCTGGCCCGCGGCGCCTCGGGATGATCGGGATCGGGGTCGGCGATCGTGCGGTAGCCCGGGTGTCCGCCACCCACGCGCGTCGTTTTCATGCGCCGTGAGGCGGCCAGGTCCGCAGGGCCAAAGCTCATCCCCTGGATGCGCGGGCTCGCGGCCGCGATCTCCTCCAGGTTCGCCACCCCCAGTGAGGTCTCAAGAATTGCGTGCACCAGGATCGGGCGCTGCAAATGCGCCTTGGCCTCCAGTTGCGCGAGCAGACGGTCGACGTAGTGGATGTCCCACGGCCCCTCGACCTTGGGGACCATGATGACCTCAAGCTTGTTGCCGATCTCAGACACCAGTTGCGTGAGGTCGTCGAGGACCCACGGCGACTCGAGCGCGTTGATGCGAGTCCACAGCGCCGTGTCGCCGAGCTCCATCTCACGGCCCACCGTGATCAGGCCATCGCGCGCGGCCTCCTTTTTTTCGACCGGGACGGCGTCCTCAAGGTTGCCCAGCAGGATGTCCACCTTGGGCGCGATGTCGGGCACCTTGGCGACCATCTTCTCGTTGGAGAAGTCAAGGAAATGGATCATTCGCGACGGCTTCACCGGGATCTCTGAGACGGGGATCGGCGCGTCGATTGCAAGGGGCATTTCGAAGTGGCGTGGGTTTCTCAAGGTCGGTCTCCTGGGACGTCGGGTTCGGGCCGGCTGAAACGGCGCTCGCTCGGAGACTCTAGAGTTTCGCCGCGAGCGCACGCATTTGCGCGCCCGAGCAAACGTCCAGAGGAGATCGCGATACCGATGAGCCAAACACCTTCAGCGCCGAACGAGGCCCCTCCCGGTGCCCTCACAGACCAGGCTGCCCGCGAGGCCTCAGGCGCCCACCCCTATGGCCGCTATCTGGAGGAGTTCGAGGTGGGGGCCGTCTACAAGCATTGGCCCGCAAAGACCGTCACTGAGTCCGACGACCATCTGTTCTGCCTATTGACCATGAACCACCATCCGCTGCATATCAACGACGTCTATGCCGCGCAGTCCCAGCAGGGGCGCAACGTGGTCGTGGGCCCGCTTGTGTACTCGCTCGCGCTGGGGATGTCGGTCTCGGACGTCAGTGGCAAGGCGATCGCGAACCTGGCGACCGAAGAACTAAAGCACCCGGCGCCCGTGTTCCACGGCGACACGTTGTTCTGCGAGTCCGAGGTGCTGGAGAAGAAGGAGTCGCAGTCAAAGCTTGACCGCGGAACGGTCAGGGTGCACACGCGTGTGCTCAACCAGGACGGCGTGCTCGTGGCCGAGTTCAAGCGGCTCGTGCTCGTGCCGCGCAAGCATCCCGGTTGAGTCTCTAAAAGCAATAAAGGCGCCGATCGGCTAGGCTGCTTTGGTCCGCCGCGCGGCTTGTGTGAGTTGCACTGATGCCTTCATCCGCCGGCGCGCTCTACAAGCACGGGCTCCATGCGTGCCCTTGACCGCGGTCCGCACTTTCCCATGAACCCAACAGCGACAGCACTTTCGGAGAGCAAAGTAGCGCCCACTACAAACAAGCAGCTGTTGGCCTGGGTGGCCGAAATCGCGGCTCTGACCGAACCCCTGGAGGTCCAGTGGTGCGACGGCTCGCCGGAGGAGTACGCGCGGCTGTGCCAGACGCTCATCGAGGCCGGCACGTTCAGCAAGCTCTCCGCCGAGAAGCGCCCGGATTCGTTTTTGGCGCGGTCTGACCCCGGTGATGTCGCCCGCGTCGAAGACCGCACGTTCATCTGCTCTGCCACCGAGGATCAGGCGGGACCGACCAACAACTGGCGCGACCCCGCGGAGATGCGCGCGCAGCTGACCGAGCTTTTCGCGGGATCGATGCGCGGCCGCACGATGTACGTGGTGCCCTTCTCGATGGGCCCGCTTGGCTCCGACAAGAGCCATCTTGGCGTGCAGCTCACAGACTCTGCCTACGTGGCCGCGTCGATGCGGATCATGACCCGCATGGGGCAAGCCGCGCTTGAGGCGATCGACGAGGTGGGCGCGTTTGTTCCCTGTCTGCACTCCGTCGGCGCTCCCCTCGCGGACGGCGCCGAGGACGTCCCCTGGCCGTGCGACGGCGACAACAAGTGGATCGTGCACTTCCCCGAGTCCCGCGAGATCTGGTCCTATGGCTCGGGCTACGGCGGCAACGCGCTGCTGGGTAAGAAGTGCTTCGCCCTGCGCATCGCCTCCGCCATGGCCCGCGACGAGGGCTGGCTGGCCGAGCACATGCTGATCCTCAAGCTCACCTCGCCGGAGGGTGACGTCAAGTACGTCACGGGTGCATTCCCGTCGGCGTGCGGCAAGACCAACCTGGCGATGCTCGTGCCCACCTTGGCCGGCTGGAAGGTCGAGACCATCGGCGACGACATCGCGTGGATGAAGTTCGGCGACGACGGGCGGCTGTACGCGATCAATCCCGAGGCCGGCTTGTTCGGTGTCGCGCCAGGAACCAATTCCAAGACCAACCCCAACGCGATGACCACGATTGAGTCCGGCACGGTCTTTACCAACTGCGCGCTCACCGACGACGGCGACGTCTGGTGGGAGGGCATGACATCTGAGCCCCCGGCGCACCTGATCGACTGGCACGGGGAGGACTGGACGCCTGCGACGGGCACGCCCGCAGCACACCCCAACGCACGCTTCACCGTGGCCCTCACGCAAAACCCCGCGGCCGCGCCGGAGTGGCAGGACCCCGCGGGGGTGCCGATCGACGCGATGCTATTCGGCGGGCGGCGCACCGGCGTGGTGCCACTTGTGCGGGAGGCCTTCGACTGGAATCACGGTGTCTTTCTCGGCGCGACGATGTCGTCGGAGACGACTGCCGCCGCCACGGGCGCTGTCGGCAAGCTGCGCTTTGACCCCTTCGCGATGTTGCCCTTCTGCGGCTACAACATGGGTGACTACTTCGCCCACTGGCTAAGACTCGGCGCCGGGGCAGACAGCTCAAAGCTGCCGAAGATCTTTTACGTCAACTGGTTTCGCAAGGATGCCGATGGTCAGTTCCTGTGGCCGGGATACGGCGAGAACAGCCGCGTGCTTGAGTGGATCTGCCGGCGCTGCGGTGGCGACGCCGACGCCGTCGAGACTCCGATCGGCCTTATTCCAACCGCGCAGGACATCAACACGCAGGGGCTGGATGTCTCAAGCGATGATCTTGAGGCGATCCTTCACTTCGACGCTGAGCAGTGGCAGGCCGAGCTGCCGGCCATCCGTGAGCACCTCGACCGCTTCGGCGATCGCCTGCCGGCTGAGCTCAAAGCCCAGCTGGCGACCCTCGAAGAGCAGCTCTAGCGGGGGCCCAGCTCTAGGCGGGCGTCTCAGGTGGGCGCGTCAGGCGCCTACGGCTCGTCGCTGTGCGCGTGGGCTTCGCCCGTGGATGCCGGCGGCCGCGACTCCTCGGC
>CAJCHW010000066.1 GCA_903970125.1 Chlamydiota bacterium | reverse complement strand
GCGGTCGACTTCCTCAAGGAGATGAACGCGACCGTCTACAAGAACCACCCGGGCGCGGTCACGATCGCCGAGGAGTCGACGGCGTGGCCGGCGGTCTCGCGGCCGACGCACCTGGGCGGTCTCGGGTTCGGCTTCAAGTGGAACATGGGCTGGATGCACGACACGCTCGACTACGCCTCGCGCGAGCCGGTCTACCGCGGCTACCACCACCACCAGATGACGTTCTCGATGATGTACGCGTACTCGGAGAACTTCGTGCTGCCGCTGTCGCACGACGAGGTCGTCTACGGCAAGGGCTCGCTGCTGCGCAAGATGCCGGGCGACCGCTGGCAGCAGCTGGCGAACCTGCGGTCGCTGCTGGCGTTCCAGTGGACGCACCCGGGTAAGCAGCTGCTGTTCATGGGCGGCGAGTTCGGCCAGGACGCCGAGTGGGACCACGACTCGTCGCTGCAGTGGGAGCTGCTCGGCGACCCCGGGCACGCCGGGGTGCACCGCCTGGTCACCGACCTCAACACGGTCTACAAGGCGACGCCGGCGCTGTGGTCGCAGGACACCGAGGGCGCGGGCTTCTCCTGGATCGACGCCAACGACGCGTCGAACAACACGTTCTCGTTCCTGCGCTGGGGCTCCGACGGTTCGTGCGCGGCCGTCGTCGTCAACTTCGCCGGCCTGCCGCACGAGGGCTACCGGCTCGGGCTGCCGTTCGCCGGCACCTGGCGCGAGGCGGTCAACACCGACGGCGAGGTCTACGGCGGCTCGGGCGTCGGCAACATGGGCGCGGTGCACGCCGACGACGAGGGCTTCCACGGCCAGCCCGCTGCCGCGACCCTACGCGTACCGCCGCTCGGTGCGCTGATCCTCGTACCAGAGAGCAGTCACTAGGGGCCGGATATTCACCTAATTGACCTGCGTGCCAGTAGGGCCACAATCGACCTTAGGATTGACAGATAAGCTATTGCCCCGCTAGTCGGGCCAGGCTTGTGACAAACAGGAAGGTAAGCAGCATCCTTCAGGTACCATCGGAAAGGGGCTCGTCGAGCCTCCGGCTGATCTCGGAGGATAGTTGCGCTACATCAACCCATATGCCCCACATCTTTTTTACCCTCGACAGAGGTACCGTACGGCCCACCGAGTACGCATACCGATGACCACTTGCGCGTGCGACATTCCAAAGTGCTGTGTTTATGTAAGTAGGCGCGAACAACTCAATCACGTCCGCCTGCTGCGCAAAGACGACGTTGGCAAGGCCGGCCCCATGAGGCCCGACTATAAAACCAGCGTCGGCAAACAGAGCGACTTGCTCGGCAAAATCAAGGTATTCAGGCCGAACGACCTCGAAGTCGAACCTCTCTAATGCACAAAGAAGTTCGCGCTCATTGACAACGCGACGCGTCTCGCGGGCGACGTAGAGGCGCCGACGGCTCGTGCGAGTGTCAGTTCCTCCTGCGGCTGGTCTCACGAACGACTCGCGCAGCCAGTTTGCGACCCAGCCAGAGCAATGCCCGATCGGCGCTGCGGGGCTTGCCCACACGAGCGTGTGTGGAGAGACGAGATCAGGACCGGCCTTTACCATCTCTTCCTGGTCAATGCCGAGGAGGGTGAGGGATGATCGTTGGAAAGCATTTAGTTCCTGCGGCACCAGAAAACCTTGCACCGATATGTCCGCCGTCCGGATGAGACCAAGCCTCGGAAGGGCATCGATAAGCCAGTGATAGTAGTTGTCGCCCCAAAGGGTGAGAAGAGAACCCAGATCTTGGGAAACTGTCGCTACCGGCTTCAATGGCATCTGCCCGTCGGGGTAGGAACGCAGCCGGTGCTCACGATCCCAAAGCGATGCGTCGATGAGAGTACCAGCAGCGTCGAAGACACCGCATCCGATAGGGTCGACAAGCGCGCCCGAAAGTGACGCAACGTAAGGGCCGGGGAAAGTGTCTGGGCCGTCAGCATCAAACTCTATGTGCCGGCGCCGACCGACGGCGAGCGCACTGCCCGAACCAGAATTCGTGGGCACATCGATGTACTGCATCCTCAACAAACCAGACGCGTCCTCGAACTGGCTTTTCATCACGTCCCTTCCTTAGCTTCGGCTCGGCCTGTCCAGGTCGGTTAGGCTTGGTTCTCAATGCGCTGCGTGCGGAGAGCGTTCGCCTTGCTCGCGGTCGGAGGTCTGCGTGTCACAGGATCGTAGGGGCACGCTCACAATGCTGGGGCAGCTCGGCTCGTGGAGCGCGTCGACTCGGTTCCGTCTGCTTCAGTACGCCCCCCACCTTGCAGAGACCTTCGACCTACTCAGGTCTCTGCCTAATGATCAGCCACCCCACCGAGGCGGACCCGCTGATACTGCAGTCTTCTGGGCCGATCACGCGGCGCGCTATCTGCGACGCCGACGCGACGTCATCAGAGCGGTCCGGGCATCTGACGCTCTATTCGTCCAGCGCGGCCTCTATCCCGTCGGGCCTGGAGCTGTGGCGAAGCCGGTCAACAACTTCTCAGGCCGCGTCGTACTCGACCTCGACGACAACCTGTTCTCGACCCGACCGTCTTTCACCCATGCGGGGGCCTTGAAGCGGTGGCTCTACAGCGCAGACCAGACCCGGGTCCTGGCGCGGCGTGCAGACGCAATTGTGGTGTCGACACCAGCGATCGAGGACGCTCTACCGCCCACGTCAGCCGAAGTCGTCATCATCCCTACCGTGCCGGATCCTGCTCGGGTGCGTCAAGCGACCCACTCGCGCGACAACCGGGTGGTGTGCTGGGCCGGCACATCAGGTGGACTGGGCTACCTCGACCCGCTGGCGCCCGTCTTCGCGGACATCCAAGCTAGCGATACCGGTCGCCTGGAGGTCGTGTGTTCGGAGCCGTGGTCACTAGGCCCCTCGGACTTCCGTCGCTGGCAACCTGGCGACGACGAGACGATGTTCGCCGACTATGCGGTCGGGATCATGCCGCTGCCCGACACGGAGTACACGCGGGCCAAGGCTGGCTTTAAGCTCCTGCAGTACATGGCCGCGGGCCTTCCGGTCGTAGCGAGTCCGATCGGCGTTAACGTCGAGCTCGTTGAGAATTCGGGCGGTGGCTTTCTCGCAAGCTCACCTGACGAGTGGAGGCGTCAGCTCAAGCGCTTGTTGGACGACGTCGACCTCCGTACCGAGCTTGGACAGCGCGGCCGCGCCTTTGTTGAGAGCTACGCGGACATCGCCGGGCATGCGGAGACGCTCACCCGTCTCCTGAGTCCGCAGACGTGACCTCCGCCGCGAGGAGCGGCGTCACCTGGTTCCGACGAGCTGCTGCCAGACAGCCCGGTGTCGGACAAGCGCGTCCGCGAGCTGGTAGCTCTCCCTGACGCGGGCGATGCCCGCTTCCGCCAATGTCTCGCGTCCGGCGTCGTCGGCGAGGAGGAGTCTCAAGGCGTCGGCCCACTCGGCTGGGTCTTCGGAGTCAATGACCCGGCCAACTCCGAGAAACGTCAGCCCGGCAGCAGGTCGGCTTGGCAAGACAGGTGCGCCGCTGGCCATGGCCTCCAGCAGTGTGAGCGGCAATCCCTCCCATCGGCTGGGGAGAGCGACCACGGTCGCCTCATGGAGATGCGGTAGCGGGTCGGCGAAGCCTACAAAGTCCACGCGCTCGGCTACCCCAAGCTGTGCGGCGAGGTCCTTCAGGGCCGCGTAATCGGGCCCATCGCCGACCAGTCGCAGTCGGGCGTGTGGCAACAACGCCAGGGCACGCACGAGCACGTCTTGACCCTTCTGTCTCGCCAGTCGCCCGACGCAGACGATGAGCCCGTCGATGCGGGTGCCGACCGGCGGATGTACAAACCGCGTGAGGTCGACTCCGTTCTCGATCGTCACGATGGGTGCTCGACTGCCGAGCATGCGCGCACCGGCCTCTGCCTCCACGGGCGAGACCGCGACGATGCGGTCCGCTGCCCTGACGAGCAACCGCTCGGCGCCCGCGTAGACAGACGCGGCGCGTCCCCCAACGAGCCACGACCATCCATGGGGCATAAAGATGACCGGAGGGCGTTGACGGCGGGGGATGGTGAGAACAGCAAGTCGACCGAGGAACCCCGCCTTGCTGCTGTGGAGCACTATGAGGTCACTGCGGCGAATCGCGCGTCGCAGCACAACGATCGTCGAGATCTCCCGCATAGCCGGCGCCCGTCGCATATCCGCCTGGCTCCAGCGAGCGCCGCACCTCTCCACGGTGCCCTGGAACTCGGCGGACGGCGGGCTTGCTACCTCGACCTTCAAACCGTGCTCGACAGCCGAAGCGACCAGATCGCACAGCACCGTCGCGGTCCCGCCGTCCGTTGGCTGCGAGACGTGCAACAGACGCACGGCCGTCGCGCGGCGAGCAACGGCCAGGACGTCTCCCGCATGCTCCGCCCACGAAGGCGGCGTCTTCCGCTCGCGAGCAGACCGGCCCATCCTCTGCAGCAGCGCCGGGTCACCGAGCAGGCGGGAGAGCGCCGCCGCCAGTGCGGGCGGATCATCGGGCGGGATGAGGATCCCGTCACGACCATCGCCTACTGCTTCGCGGAATGGAGAGATCTCGGTTGCGATGACGGGTCGTGATTCTGTGAGCGCGTGTATCAAGACACCACTGGCGGGATTGGCAGTTCGGTAGGGCAGCACGACCACCGCAGAGTTCGCGACCTGCCGCCGGAACTCCTCATCGTTCGCACCGGTCACCCACACCACGCGGTCCGACGCGTTGGACGCTGCGTGCTGCTCGTCGAGCCAGGCGCCAGGCTCAGCGTCCCCGACGACCCGCAGCTCGTGCGCGACGTTCCCTAGTACTGCCGACCAGGCGTGAAGCAGGACGTCGAGGCCCTTGCTGGGGCCGAGCGTGCCGGCGAAAAGTGCATAGCTCGACTCCTCCGGGGCGACACCACCCACAGCCGGATCGGTGCCGTGACAGACGACGGACACCCCTGTGAGGCCCATCTCCGCCGCCGTCTCGGCCGCGCGAGACCCCATCACGCCCCACGCCCGTACGGCACTGCGGAAGCTCGCCTCGACCCGCCGGTCGAGCAGTCGGGCGACCACCCGGTAGGCGATCACGTCGCGCAGGCCATCACCGCGCGGAACAAGCGCTGCTGCCGGATGGCGGACGAGGTGCGGAACGTCGTGCACCAGAGCCGCCACCGGAACCCCGAGACGCGCCGCCCACAGACCTACCCAGAACGCGTCGAGCCCCGTGCGACCCAACTCGATCAGGACCACCTCGCTCGCGCGAACTCGCTCGCGTGATCGCCAGACATCTCTCGCCGCAGTCCAGGCCGGTACTCGCGAGCCGCCGAGGACCAGCTCATCGACGGAGTGACCCTGTAGACGCAGCTCAGCGGCGACTCGTGACGCCACGTGTCCGAGCCCGCCACCCTCCGGTCGGACGTAGAGGAACCTCACTTGGCTGCACTTGCATACGCGCGGAGGCATCGCTCCGCCGTCGCCGCCCAGGTGAACCGCTCGGTCACGCTCGACCGCGCCGCTGCTGACATCGCCGACCAGCGCTCATCGTCGGCGAGGAGGCTCTCCGTCGCATCTCGGAGGGCCTGCACGTCGCCAGGTGGGACGACCAGTCCGGTGACGCCGTTCTCAACGACTTCGGGCATCCCGCCGACAGCTGTGGCCACCACTGGCGTGCCGCAGGCCATGGCCTCGAGGAGCGCAAGGCCCAAGAGCTCCGGTTTGACAGAGTCCGGGCCCATCACCGGCTGATACACCGAGGCCAACACCGACACCCGGCTCGCCTGGTACGCGTCCCGCACGACCTGGTCATCGGCATTCTCAAGGAAACGAACGTGTTTACCGTCGGCGAGCTGATCGAGCAGCGCGCGGTATGCGTTGTCGTAGTTGCGACCTACCACCGTAAGCTGCGTGCCGGGGGCAAGTCCGCGCAGCAGAACGTCGAGACCCTTGTGCGGGAGCAGGCGACCTACGGCCACGATCCCGTGCCGGTCACGGCCAGGCTGGGGCCGGAAGATAGAGGTGTCGACTCCGCCGTAGACGACGGTCGTGCGGTCTGCCAGCTCTGGATAAAAGCTGGCTCCAAAGTTGCTCACCGCGAGGAAGCCGGTAAGCAAACGTCCCAGCCGAAAACGACGCCAGTAGTTCGGCCCACTCCCGCCGTGGTCAGTTGCGAAGATCCGTCGACGACGCGCTGCCTGCATCAACACGCACGCGTTCGCGACGACGCTCTCCCACTGGTGCACGTGAACGACGTCGGCGTCGCGAAGGGCGTAGGCGAGCCGCTCTGACAGCGGGTTGACCTCTGCGTCCTTCCACAAACCTCGGGTCGGCAAGACGACGGTCTCGACTCCGTCGATGGTGGAACGGCTGGCAACGGTTCCGAACGTGACAATGCGGGTCGGGACGCTGTGCGCCATCGCGCGTGCAAGCTCCACGACGTAGCGCTCACCGCCGCCGAACATTCCGCCCGCACCGAACGTGGCCGGCGCGACATGGACCACCCGCGTCATCGGCACTCCTGATAGACGGCAACGGTCTGCGACACCATTCGGTCGAGGGTGTAGTGCGCCGCCTGCCTTGCTCGTCCTGCCTCGCCAAGCCGCTGCGCCTCGAAGACGTCGGCGGTGACCTCGTCGAGCGCCTCAGCGAGCGAGTCTGCGTCCTCCGGCGGCACGAGACGGCCGGTGACACCGTCCACGACCATGTCTTCGAGTCCATCTACTCGGGCGGCCACGACCGGAAGAGCAGCGGACATTGCCTCAAGGGCCGCGTACGGGCTGGCCTCCCACCGCGATGGGGCGCACAGGACCCCGCCACCGCCGAGCAGCGCAGCAACGTCGTCTCGACGCCCTTCGAATGCCACACGCCCGGGCGCGACCCTCGCAGTCAATGTCTCTAGTGCGGCCCGGTGAACTCCCGAACCAAGGATGCGCACCCTCCAGGGCGCCTGAGCCCGCCCTGCAGCCTCGACTAGGAGATCCCAGCCTTTCTGACGGTTGAGCTCGCCCACACCCCAGACGGTCAGATGCCGATCAGTCCACGGGCCGGGATCGGCGCGGATGGGGACACCGTTCTCGACGACGTGGATCGAGCTCGGGAGTGCCGGGTAACGGGTCTGCAAGAACCGCGCCGAGCCCCGGCTGACAACAATGACGGCATGGCAGGCCGCATACTCGGCCGCCTTGAAGGCCGACTTTCCAGATCGTGCCAGGCGGCCGTGACCGGCGGGCTCTAGACCTGGGTCCGAAGCGTTGCTGCGAGGTAAGTGCTCGGTCATGACGACGCGGCATCTCACGCGGGCACGAGCCTTGAACACCAGCGCTGCCGAAGGACCGTCGAAGGTGTACGCCAAGTGGAGGTGTACGACGTCGCTCGACGTCGCCTCCGAAAGCGCAACGACGGGGTGGCCGGCCTCGACCGCCCGTTGCACAAGATGTTCGCTGAGGCGATCGGCTAGGAAAGCTACGTCGATACCACGAGTTCGCAAGCCCGCGGCTAGGTCGAGCATGTGACGCGCAACCCCGCCCGGGATAGCTGCGGTCGATCCGAGGATCACGCGGCAGCCTGCCAGGGGACGTCCCGGGGTCGTCACGTCGAGAACCGTCGCAAGACGGGAAATTCGCGAGGCCACGCGCGCAGAACGATACTGACAACCAAGAAACCCGCGGCTCCGACGACAACGGCGAGCAGCGGTTGTGGGACGAGTAGACCGAGCGCGATCGCGCACACCGCGATGCCGCCTCGCCAGCTCTCGGAGGCAAAGCGCTCGAACTGCAGCGAGCGGCGCAGCAACAGCACGCTCATCGAGCAGACGAAGACCTCGGTGCCGAGCGTCAGCCACGCAGACGCGATCACGCCGACGTGCGGGACCAGAAGCACATTGCCCAACACGTTCCCAACGAGAGCCACGGAGTTCTGCGCGAGCATCGCTCCGGCACGTCGACGCGCCACCAGGACGTTCCCGAGCACAGCCGAAAGGATCGCGACCCCTGCAGACCCCAGAAGAATGCGGAGCAACGGCACCGCCTCCATGTAGGCCGACCCGAAGAGCACGCGGATGACGAGCGGGGCGAAGACAAACAGGCCGACGGTCAGCGGGATCACGGTGACCGTCATCCAGTGCCAGAGCCGTGCAGCCAGCATGCTCATCCCGCTCTCGTCGCGAGACTGCGTAGACATCGCCGGGAGTGCGGCGCCGAGCACGAGGGCAGGAAGAGACACGACGATGTTGAGCACTTTGACCGCAGCGGCGTACTGCGCCAGGCGGCCGGACGAGACCAGGTAGCCGTCGATGGTGATGTCGAGCATGAAGTAGGCCGACGCGAGGAACGACACGAGGCCAAGCGGCGCAGCAAGGCGCACGATCTCCCGCGCGACGCTGGGCGTCACGTCTTGGTCTTTGACGCGGCGTCGCGCGAGCTCAGCCGCCCAGAGGGTTCCACCGGCGGTAGTCGTTCCGACCCACGTCGCGAGCAACCACGGCGGCACGTCGAGAGCGGCCAGACCGATCAGGCCACCGGCTTGCGCCACGTTGGAGATGACGTCGATGCGGGCGAGAGTGGCAACCTCGTAATCGACAAGGAAGACCTGACGGGAGACGGAGGCCCCGGTCAGCGAAAGTGGAACGATCAGCGCAGCCATGGTGAGGCCGCGAGGGCTGCCGATGCCAGCCGTGATGGCAAGCACTCCAAGCCCAACGGCAATCAGGATGGACCACACAGTGGCGACGAGAACCGTCGACCGGAACAGCGAGCGTCGGTGCTGCGGTCGCGTCGCGAGCTCCCGAGTGAGCACCGTGCCAAATCCGAAATCGCACGCAGACTGCAGAAGGTAGAAGGCCGCAAGACCAGCCGAGTACGCGCCGAAGGCCGCGACACCCAATCGGTGGGCAACGACGGCTGTCGCCACGGCGGAGAGCACAGCAAGCCCCGCACGGCGAAGCGCGAGCAGACCTGCGCTCCCGGCAACCTTCTCCGTCGGGACACGGGGCCGCGCATCGTCCATCAGCATCGGAGGCACGTCGGCATCCGCTACCATCTACCGGCCCCCGCCAGGTCCGCCTGTGTGCACTCAACGTCCGGCTGCTTCAGGGGAGGGCGCGGGAGACCAGCGATAAGCCCAAAGACCGGCGCCATCGAAGCAGCGACGGCAACGTACCGAATGGTGTAATCAGTTGTAAAACAGACCAATAGTGCGACCGTAGAGCCGGCAAGCGACGCGCGCCAGACCCGGGTGGCGGTCGACGCGACAAGATCGCGAGCGACCG
This sequence comes from Chlamydiota bacterium, assembly GCA_903970125.1. Taxonomy (GTDB): domain Bacteria; phylum Actinomycetota; class Thermoleophilia; order Solirubrobacterales; family Solirubrobacteraceae; genus Palsa-744. Next base: position 11,280 of record CAJCHW010000066.1, on the reverse strand, counting down.
ACCCAAAGAAGACAAACAACGCGGCGATGCCCGGGAGCCCCGCCTCGGCTGCGACCTGGAGATAGGTCTCATGGGCGTGGGTGAACGTCCCGACGTTCGCAAGCTGCTGGGCCAGTTTGGTGTGCAGGTTGTTCACGCCCACGCCGAAGATCGGATGGCTCAAGAACGTGCGCTCGGAAGCATGCCAGAGCTGCTCGCGGGTCCTGTCGCCCGCTGCCGTGGCCACAGTGCTCGCAGTCGGGTCGAAGACAGACGCGAAGCGCACCCCCAGAGCTGGCCCGGCCAAGCGTGCGATCACACCGATGCCAAGACCGCCTGCGACGACCACGACGGTGACAAGTCGAAGACGCCAGGGCCGCCCCGCTAGCAGCGCGGCGACTACCACGCCGACAACGGCAGCGATCCAGCTCGTGCGTGAGAGCGTGACACCAAGTCCCACGACCGAAACAAGCGCAGCGAGGGCAAGCCCCGCAGCTTGCCAGGGACGTCGCCCGGCAGAGGTGACCGCGGCCACGAGGATAAGGGGCAGGCTTACGGCGAGGACGTTTCCGAGCGAGATCGGGTCGGAGAAGGAGCCGACTGAGCGATCTGTCCCGGCGAAGTTGTAGAAGTAGTCCGTCGCGATCGCAGCACCGTGGCTGCCGTAGAAGTTGACCTGCTGCTTTGAAATGAACTCGTAGATGGCAATCGCGCTTTGCACTGTGCTCGACGCAGCGATCGAGGCGACAATGTAGGCCCTCCCTCGCCCACGGCGGCTCAGTGAGGCGACGAGCCAGCCGACCAAGCCCGCAGTGCCGAAGAGCTGGAGCTCGCTGCTCTGCTCTCGGCCGGCCAGCACGGCCGGTATCAGCAGTGCCAGCGCAATCACTGCACCGGCGCCTGTGGCAGACCGGGTCCGGTTCTGGTCCGACTCGGATTCGAGGACTACACACACCGCCGCAGATACAAGAAGGACGGTGAAGAGAGACAAGCTCACGCCTGCGACCGTGAAAACGAGAGCCGAGAAGGGCGCCGTGAACACCACGAGGGGTACGAGGGCATCTGCTGGCTTGTCCAGCCGGGCCAGAAGGAGCACGAGCACCGGCGCGGCAACGCTGACCCCGAACTTGAGATCGGTCGGCTGATTGAACAACTTCGTCGCGGCAAGGCCGCACACCGCGAGCACAGCGCCGGCGGCCGCCGCGAGCGCGATTGCGTTCCTCATGCGAGGCAGACGCTGCGGTGGACGGCCGAAGGCCACAGGCGTGGCGCTCACCTTTCGTGCTTGCTAGCTCGCGGCCTCGAAGCGCGTCGGCGTCCGACGATGAGCGCAGCCTCCACAGCAAGAATGAGCCCGACGACGAAGGCGATGAGCGTGTAGAGCAGGGGTTTTGGCGAGACCTTGCTCGGCGATCCCGCCGGCGCGACGATCGACACCGACGGCTCCTGCGAGGCACCGTCGACCGCAGCTTGGCTCTGCAACGTCTGCTGGCGGAGCTGCAGGTTCTGCAAAGCCGTCTCCGCGTTGGCAAGCGTCTGAGCCGCGGGAGAGCCCGCGAGGGCACCGGCGGCCGCGATCGTCGCCGCGTGGACGGCGGTGTTTGCCTGGGTGATGGCGGCGCCGAGGCTGGCCAGGCTGGCCGTCACGGCGGTGGTGTGAGCTTCGGCGGCGTTCGCCGATGTCTGTACGACATAGGTCTTCGTCGACGCGGCGAGAGCATCGGCCTCGGCACGGTCAAGCGGACCGTTCCTACCCGTGACGGTAATGACGATAAGGTTCTGGTCCGCCGCGGTGGCAGCAGCGACCGATCCGGCCAGGTTGCTGCGCCCCAGCGCCTTCTTGGCGGGACCCTCGATCGCGTCGGTGGTGACGAGCTGGGCGACCTGCGAAGCGAGACCGTTCGACGCGTCTACGGTGTCTAAGGGGGAAACGGTGCTGGACCCTTGCGCGGAGACCGATACCGTGGCCGAGGAGGCGTAGCTGCCCGGAAGCGAAGTGCTAACAATGTAGGTCAGAAGTGTGATGACCACGACGATCGCAAGCACCCACCACCGAGCCAACCAGACCATGCCCAAACGATCCTCGTAGGCTGCGGCGGACTGGGTGCCAGCAGCCCTGACCTGGTCACCGTGCGGTGCGAGACGAGCCGGGTCTAGGCCGGATTCTTGGACGCTAGCGGCAGAGAATGTGAGCTGGTCCCGCCCTCGGAGCCGCTTCCGGCGGACCCTTGCTCGGTCAGCGTTGGTCGTCACTAGTGCAGCACTCCTTGAACTTGTCGGTGTCGCCTGATCCTCTGTTGCCTCAGTTTGAGCCTGCAGCACGTCCTACTGTCGCGTACAACGCGATATGCCGTTCGACGACCGCACCCCAGCTCAGTCTCGGATGCACCGCCGCTCGGACCTGCGCGGCAGCTAACGGGGACACGCCGACTCGCGCGGCAGCGCGGAGAATGCCTACTGCCATCTCGTCCGGTGCAATCCCACCCATTAGGAAATCTGGGCCAAGCGGTCCGACAACCTCCGGGTTGGCGCCGACCGGAGTGGCGACCACCGGTGTGCCACACGACATCGCCTCCGCCGTGGTCAAGCCAAATCCCTCCAGCTCCTGCGTCGGCATTACGACCAGGTCTGCCGCTTGGTACCAGGCCAGCAGCTCCTTGTCCGTGACCCTGCCCAGCAGGGAGATCGCAGATCCGAGACCGAGCGAGGCGATCTCCCCTTCTACGCGATTACGCGCTCGTCCGTCCCCGAGCAGCACGAGGTGAGCCCCCGGGAGCGCTCGGAGAATCGCGGGCATGGCCTGGACCAACTCGAGCAGTCCTGTGCGGGTGGTGAAGCGCCGCGCGGCGACGAGAAGCGGCATACCGCGGGGGGGTGGCGTCGAGTCAGGGCCGCGGTCAGCGGGCATGAACCGCGTGGTGTCGATGCCGCCCGGGATGACCAGCGCATCCTCAGCCACCGCGGCGGACAGGGTCCGGATCTCGCCGCGCGAGAACTCGCTGAGGGCAACGACCGCCCGCGCGCGGCGGAGGACCCAGCGCTCCGCGGACCGGAGGCCGGCGACGGCCGGCCGCTGGACGACAGCAGGCAGTCGGTACGTTCCCTGTCGCTCGTGCAGGAGTTCGCGGTAGACGGGCGCATGGAAGGTGTAGACGAAGGGACGCCGCCTCAGCAACGGAGCGAGGGCCGGCACCACGAAGTGCGCGTGCAGAACCGTTTCCGGCCCGAGCGCTGCGAGCGCCGAGTCGCTCGCCCGCACCACGGTCTGCGCGTACTTCACCGCGAAGAGTGGATCTCGCTTGTTCGGCGCGGCATGCCGGAGGACGCGAACACCGTCCTCGCCGACCTCCTCCGCGGCCTGATGAGGCGAGGTGCGCTTAGCGATGACCGTGACGGGGTGGCCCGCCTCGACGAGGCCGGCCGCGAGCTCGCGCACGTAGCGCTCAAGACCGCCGAGCTGGTCGGGAGCGACCGCGTTGGTCAGGAGGGCCACCGGCCGCGCCGTGCTCACTGAGTTCCTCCGTCCAGCGAGATCGCCGACCACCACGACGGCCAACGCGAGGTGTAGGTGTTCCGAGCTGCCCAATCACGCTGCGCAGGTGCGTCGCAGCCCCCACGTCGTGCCGAGGCGAGGACAGCGTCGGCGAAAGACCGAGCATCTCCGGCAATGGTGACGCCCGGAAGCGAGCCGTCGGCGGCGGCCGGTGTCGCCACGACGGGCCGGCCTCGCGCCAGGTAGTCGTAGAGCTTCATCGAGTCCTGCCCCAGGCTCTGATCGGGCCGGTTCGGGATGACCAAGACGTCCCCCGAGTCCAACGCGGCGGCCACCGCCGTGCGTGCGATCGGGCCATGCCACATCACTCGAGGCGCGAACTCTTCGACAAAATGAGTCAGCTCTGGGCTTGCGGCCGCAACGGAGCCGGCAAACGCCGCTTGCCCGTAGAGGTCCAAACTCCACTCCGGCAACAGCCGCAGGACGTCCCTCATGAGGTGGAGGTCGAAGCGCTCCGAGAGCGTGCCCAGATACGCCATCCGGCTTGACGCTGGGGCGGCTGACCAAGCCGGCGTCAAGACAGCCTCGTCCGTCGCGTTCGATACGACGCTAGCGCTAGGAAACGTCCCGCTCAGTGCAACAGACGCAATAACGACGCTTTGCGCCTCCTGAGCGATAGAGCGGTGCATGTCGGCGATGAGGCGTCGGCGCGCCGGGATGAGCGCTGACCAGTCGTCGGCCAGGTCAACGGCACGACGTGCATGTCGGAGCGTCGAGACGGGCCGCCACGACCAGGGCGTCGTCGCGACGACCACGGTGTCTGGCCGATCGAAACGGCTGAGGTGGCGGGCGGTGAGTCGCGCAGCCGTGCTGGTCGCTACCCCGCCGCGGTGCCCTGGGGCGAGGACTGCAGCCTGGACCAACGCGACCCCGTCGGCGCCACGCGCCGACCGCTCCCGGCCTCCCCCGATCAACGCAGCGGCGTAACGAGCGGCGCCGACGGTCCGCACGGCGCGCAGATCCATCGGCACCTCGACGAAGGTCACATCGAGGCCTGACGCGGCGGCAGCCTTCGCCATGTGGTGCTCACGCCGGATGGTGGGCTGCCAAGGGCTCTTGGCGCACAAAACGAGGTGGGAGATCACGCAGCCCCCACGCCGACTGCCGGCGCCAGCGCCTCTACCTCGCGGCTGACGGCCTCTGCGGACGCGACCCAGGTGTAGGCGGAAGCGTGTCGCTTGGCCTCGTTCGACATCCGGTCACGCACGCCGGGCTCGCACACTTCAGTAAGACGCCGCGCTGCGGACGCGGCATCGCGTGGCACGGCCCAACCCGATCGGCCCTCGTCCACGGTCTCGGGAAGCCCGCCTTCCGCGGCGACGATCACGGGAGAGCCGGCCGCCTGCGCCTCGAGGCTGACCATCCCGAGTGGCTCGTCTCGTGCGAGGTACATCGTGACCACGGCCGTGGCGTACGCAGCGGCGAGCTCGGTGTCGCTCACGCCAATGCGGACCATCAGCACGACCCCGAGCGAGTCGGCCAGCTGTTGGAGCCGCAGCGCTTCGGCGGGCGCAGGACGCGGGGCGACCACGAGGACGGGAAGCGGGCTGCCCGCTGCGGCGACCGCACGGATGGCGACATCGTGGCCCTTGCTTGGAATCAACGTTCCGACGGACAGGACATGGCGGCCAGGCTCGACTTGCCGCTCCTGGAAGAGCCGCGCTGCACCGAGCGGCACCGGGACAGCGGTCACCCCGTATGCGTCGCGGATCCGGTCGGCCGTCCAGCGGGAGTTCGTGAGGACGCGGTCGGCCCGGGCGACGGTTCGACGGTCCACACGCCGCTCCCAGCGCCGCATGGGCAGGTACGGAAGGCGCGTCCACGGGTTGGTGCTCCGGCGCGCGGCGGCTTCGTAGTCGACCCGGCGCGGCTCATCGCAGAAGTAGAGCACGGGTACGTCGAACCCACGCGGGACCGCGGGGCTCTGCAGCAGGCGACACGGGTTGATCCACACGACATCTGGTCGCCAGGCCAACACCGCCTCAAAGCACCGTTCCCAGGCGTCCACCAGGTGCGCAAGGTCGCGGTAGCGCCGGATCGGCCGCAGGGCACGCGGCGCTGACGGTGCCGTCTGAATGAGGTCCGTCACCGCAGCGTCTGCGGTCAGGGGCAACGCGCCCGCGAGCACGAACTCCTGCACGTCCGCGCCGAGAGCCGGCATCTGCTCGCCTAGTCGGCGCCGTGCCCCACCGCGAAGAAGGTTGTGCACCACGGCGACGCGCGGCTCAGCGCCCCCGCGCACCGACGACTTCGCGGACAGTCGTGCAGATGATCTTCAGGTCGAGCCACATCGACCAGTTCTCGATATAGAAGTTGTCATAGCGAGAGCGGTCGACGATGGACGTGTCACCCCGTAGGCCGCTCACCTGGGCGAGACCGGTCAGGCCGGCTGCAACCCGGTGTCGGTGCCGGTATCCGGGAATGTCACCCGTGAAGGTCTCCACGAAGTGCGGGCGCTCCGGGCGTGGGCCCACCAGCGTCATCTCACCGCGTAGAACGTTGATCAGCTGCGGTAGCTCGTCGACAGAGGTGCGCCGCAGGATCCGCCCCACCGTGCTCATTCTGTCGTCATCCGCGACAGACCAGCGGGTGGCCGACTCGGTCTCGTCGACAGGACGGAGGCTGCGGAACTTCATGAGCTCGAAGAGACGGCCGTCGAGCCCGACGCGCGTCTGCCGGAAGATGACGCCCGGCCCGCCGTCGATGCGCACCGCGAGCGCAATCGCGAGCAGCAGCGGGCTCAGCAGGAACAGCACTAACCCAGAGACCACGACGTCGAACGCGCGCTTCGCGAACCAAGCGCTGCGGTTGAGGCGCGGGCGCAGCAACCGGACGACGGGCACAGCACCGATGTGGTCTGTCTGACCATAGTTGTGGAGCTCGAAGAGGCGTGGGACCACGAAGACATCGCAGCCGCTGCGCTCCGTCTCTCGCAGCACGTCGACGATCTCCGCCTCGGTCTCGCTCGAAAAGGCGACGATCACGACGGCGGCCGAGGTCTCATCGATGACCCGTGCGAGGTTCGCGGTCTCCCCGAGGTGTGGCACCCCGGTCAGGTCGGATGTGCGGGTGCGTCGGTCGAGGAAGCCGACCGGGCTCAGGCCGTAGGCGCGCTCGTGCACAAGATGGTTGGTCATCCGTGCCGCCACCTCGCCACCGCCGATGACCAGCGTTCGGTGGTTGACCCTACCGGTCGCGCGAGCGTGCCGGATGAGCGCGACGGCAAGGGTCCGCACGATGAGCTGTCCGGCGATCGCGAGCCCAGCGAGGACGAGAAAGTCGTCGACGACTGGCCGAAAGCCGATGACCGCGGTGATGACGGTGACGATGGCCGCAGCGGAGATGGTGCGGATCGCCAGGGCTGGAGCGTCGTCCAGGACGGATAGCCGGAGCTTCGGTCGATAGAGGCCCCCGCTGTGGAAGAGCACGACCGACACGGCGGCCATCGCCAGCAGCTCGAACCGGCCGTGGCCGCCGAACCAACCAGGGGCCGTGAGCCCGACGACGTCGCCGACGAAGAGCACGATCCACGATGGCGCCAACAGCACGCGGGGTCGGGCGACCAGGGCAGAGGCACTATCCGCGGCTGCGCCCACCACATCGACGTCCAGCACCGTACGGCGCCGGCGCCTGAGGTCGATGATCCGAGCACCGCCGGACGGAGCTGGCGGAACGATGCTGTCCAGCTCGAGGCTGATGTGGTCGTCTGCACCCTTCGAGATTGGATGGGACATCGGCCGCCTCCTCCCGGTCGCTTGAAAGCGCTGCGACCTGGCCTCAAAACTAGAGGTTCCAGATGACGTGAACGTTTCACCTACGAGTCAGCGATCTTGGGGGCTCGCGCTGCGTATCGAAGCCCCATGAGACACGTCACATTTTCGGCGTGGGGAGGTGACGCAACGTAACAAAAGCGCCTGATCAGGGATTTCTCACAGCCGCGGGCAGTTCACCCGTTTGGGTCAAAGCTGTTGTTCCGGAGGACCAGTTCATCGCTCGACGCGTCGCTCACCGCCGAGTGCTCCGAAAAGCATCGTCCCCTACAACCCAAGGCCGCGCCGTCACCGCGCCGGGTTCTGCTCTATGGACCTGCCTCCTGCAGGCAACCCCCACCACTTCGCCGAGCATGCCGGAGCTGCAGGCTCCGCGGCAGCCAGCGTTGGACTTGCAGGCGCGGGAGTAGGAGTAGGAGGTGCCACACCAACTTGAGCTTGCTGGCCGAGCGGCACCACGCGTACACGGGCGCACCCGAAGGCAGCGGGTCCACATGTCCGACGTCTGCACGCAGTGCCACGGCGAGTCCTTGGACTGCGGCGACGGCCGTCGCGGGTGCCAGAACGACCGCGGCGTCCACTCGCATCGTGGTCTGGACAAGCTCCGTAAAGCTCGCGTCGCGATGTCCTTGGGACAACGCCTCACGACGGGCACGCAGATCGGTCAGAGGGGACCACGGATGGGTGCTGCTCACCTCGACCGCCCCGCGAGCGCGGCTCGCCCATTGGGGTGACTAACGCATTGAGACTGCAATCAGGCCCCGCGCTTCCCGACGTAGCAAATGCCCGCTTCGGGCGCTTCCCCTACGGCAGGAGCCACCGTGAACCGCCGACTAGTCGTTTCGCTCGCCGTGGCTGCCTCGTCTGCCGTGGCACTTCTCACCGCGATGCCAGGTGGGGCTTCGGTTCCGCAAGCGCTCTCGCTCGCGAGTAGCGCAGGCACGCAAGCGGCCGAGATCGGCACCCTGACCAACTACTACGTGCAACACATGTCCAGCCTGCCAGGCGCCAAGCGGGGAGAGGGACTGTGGTCATCAAGTGACGGCTGCATGCGCTGCGACGCCGGTGTTTTCGTCGCCGCGGCAAGCTCCTACGCAGCGTCTGGCAACACAGCTGACCTGAAGACGGCTCTGGCAGGCTTGGACTACGACATCAGCACATTTGCTCAGCCTGACGGAAGCATCGCGTCACCGGATGTCTCAAGGACAGGCAGTCCTGACCTCAACACGATGTTCTTCGCTGACGAGCTCGGAATGGCCGAGATCGAGTTGGGACCCGCGGTTCTGGGGCCTCAGCGCATGCTCACGTGGACCAAGCCCATTGAACGTGCAGCAGACTTCTTGGTGGCCAACGGTAACCTGCGTTGGTACACGAACGGCAACATCGTGGTGGGTAATGCCCTAACGATGGCACTGGCGTGGAAGCTATCCGGCCTGCCGAAGTACGAAACCGACTATCAGACTGCGCTCTCATTCGCCACCTCGCCTCCGCAGAACAGATGGCCGGGCTACGGGTTCATCACCACAAAGAAGCCAACGAAGACCGATGGCAGCGACGGCGCCGGTTACTTCACCGAGACGGGGGCGGGCGGGACTGGACTCGACATTGACTATACCCAGCTACAAGCTGGGCAGCTGTCGCGGCTATGGATCGTAACAAGGGACCCACAGGTCTTAAGGTTGCTCAACATGACGTTTAATACGCTGTGGCCCAGGGTCAATACCTCGAACTGGACACTCGACTCCAGCAATGGCACTCGTCACACAACGTCGGATCGGATCATTGGATTTGACACTGCAGCCTTGACCGTGCTCGCCCGTACGGGCGGAAGAACGGATCTGGCTCAATACGTGATGCCACAGATGTCGAAGCTGGAGACCGACTACCGCAACCCGTACTCGACATCCGACGGTTGGATGTACGAGGTAGGGATGACACCGGCGTCCATTGTTCTCGCCGACCGAGAGCAGGGCGCCCCTGGCGTCGCGCCGCTGCGGCGCGCCGTTCTTCGGCGCGCATTCGTACTAGTGGCTCGTGAACACCGCCCAGCGACGGCCAAATGAGTTCGATGGCCAGCACGGCTGGGACCACCGGCGGCCGTCCACCCTCCGACCACGCGAAAGTGTCTTTCTCCGTCACCCCGCGAACGAAGCGGGCCGGCGCGCTTGCCAATCCGATCTCGTTCAGCGAGACGTCTCAAGCCGTAAGACGATGGTCAAGGCGCTGCTCACCGTGCACGGCCAGGCCTCAGCGTTTGTTCGCGTGATGCAACCGGTGCACGCCGTGTGCCCGCCTCTTGCACCAGCTCAAATGTTTTCAACGCCTCCACCCCTGTCTGCATGGGGTGCAGACTAGGGCAGTGTGCCGGCGGTGACCCAGGATCCGCGGGCGGGAGAGCCGCGACAGGGGACGCATGAGACCTCAGATCCAGACAGCATTGCGGAAGACACACGTACCCGCATCGTGAAGCAGTACCCGAGGTCGACGTGACCGAGCGCTGGGCCGGGTGCGTGGTCTTCTGCGGGGAGCGGTGGCCGACGAGGTGGGCTATGGCTGGCGACTCGGCCGAGGGGTGTATTTAGGGGTTGCGCCAAGAGCTTCGTTGCTCATCGGCAATCGAGTGACTTTTCGACCGCGTTCGCCTCAACATCAAACGGGCAGACGCGATACTTTCAATCGGCGATGACTCATTCGTTAACCTCGGCACCGAGTTTTTCTGTCGGCAGCAGATATCAGTGGGAGTCGATTGTGCGATCGGGCCGCACTGCCTGATCATGGATACAAGCTTCCATGAGGTAGATGGAGTCGAGACAGTGGACCCCGTTGTGATCGAAGATCGGGTTTGGCTCGGAGCTCGTCTTACGGTACTCCCCGGAGTGACCATCGGGGCAGGGTCAGTTATAGCTGCGGGTGCAGTAGTTCACGACAACATACCTTCGGGTAAGTTAGCTGCCGGGGTTCCTGCGCGCGTACTCAAAGACATTACGTGGGCGAAATAGCGCACACCGACCATAGTCAGCGAAGAGCACGGAAGGCGGTCGGCTCAGAACAACGCGCTGGCGAGGTCGCGGCCGGCCTTGCCGACGGCCGGGTCAGGGTCACCGACGATGTCGAGCAGGCCGAGCAGATGGGTCCGGGCGGCGTCGCGCTGCTCCCCCACCGTCGCCCGGATCACCGAGATCAACAGCGCGAACGCCGCGTCCACCTGCTGCCCCAGGACGAGCACGTCCGCGGCGCCGGTCGCGGCCTCCACGTCGGTCGGGTCGGCGGCGAGCTGCTGCTGCAGCGTGACCGGGTCGAGCGCGTCCGCCCGGCCGAGCAGCGCCGCCCGGGCAGCCGCGCACGCTCCTCCGCCGCCAGCTCCGCATCCAGCCCCGGCCGGTCGGCCAGCCGCTGGTAGGCGACCCGGGCCGCCTCGACGTCGCCGGCCATCCGCGCCTCGTCGCCCGCCTCCAGGTCGGGGTCGACCTGCGGCTCGTCGGAGACCGCCTCGTCCGACGCCGCTCCGAGCTGTCCGAACTGGCCGGCCCGGGCGGCCTGCACGAGCTGCGTCAGCCACTGGCGAACCTGCGACTCGGGCAGCGCGCCGGTGAACTCCGACACCACCTGGCCGGCGACGATCGCCTTGACCAGCGGGATGCCCTGCACCTGGGCGGCCTGTGCGAGCCACGGGTTGGCGTCGACGTCGATCTTCGCCAGCACCCACGCGCCGCCCGCCTCCGCGGCGAGCTTCTCCAGGATCGGCGACAGCTGCCGGCACGGGCCGCACCACGTGGCCCAGAAATCGGTGACCACCGGCACGCTGTCGGACTTCACCAGCACGTCGGTCTCGAAGGACGCCTCGTCATCAGCTTCACCGGCCTGCCGCACGAGGGCTACCGGCTCGGGCTGCCGTTCGTCGGCACCTGGCGCGAGGCGGTCAACACCGACGGCGAGGTCTACGGCGGCTCGGGCGTCGGCAACATGGGCGCGGTGCAC
>CAJCHW010000065.1 GCA_903970125.1 Chlamydiota bacterium | reverse complement strand
AAGACGGCGACGACGATCCGCACCTGTGCGACGAACGCCAAATACCACCATCTCATTCCGCGCCCTCGCAAGATGCCCAATTCGCGGCGATTGTTCTGGTACGAGGAGGACGTGCGGGCATGGCAAGCGGCCTCCACTCCGGTTGGTCCTCTCATGCGCAGGCGACGAGGTCGGCCGACGAAGACGGAGCGGATAGTTCGAGCGCGGACGATTGAACCTTTGGAATGATGTGATTGCCGTGAAACACGGTATTGACCCAAGAGGGAAAAGTTCCTACGACCAATAACGTAACGCCTACAAACAGGCGGGCGATGGGGCTTCTGATGGGCGAACGCAAACCGACGGCGGATGAAATCGCAGGCATGGCGTGGTGGAACAATCTCTCGGAACGCGAGCGTAGCGCGGCTTTACAGCTTGCAAAAGCCAATACCGCCGCCGAGGCATGGGATTGGCAAAAGGCCGTGCTTGAAAGTGGAGACGGACCGGACATCCGGCAAGTGTATGGTCCAGGGCGCTTTATCAAAGCGGTAGACGTTCCTTCCGGTAAAAGCCGATAGCAGTTTCGCAGTGATTCGGCGCTGCTTGTCGTAAACAAAAATTCGTTAACCAATAGTTAAGCAGTTTCTGCCAGATTGATGAGCATGGGGGAACACCAGTACTACGTGTCCTTCCGGCAAGGGTGCGTGAAATCGCCTCATATTGCGGTGTAGCGTGATTGCCGCTCGCAGATCGCGAGTGAGAGGGCAACATCATGCAGAGAGCTACGGTATTCGCCGGTCCGGTTGAACTGAAGGGTCTACACCGCAGGATCGAGGTATGGCGGCAGACACGGCCGGGTACACGGCCGATGCCCGAGGAGCTGTGGAAGGAGGCGAGCGGGTTTGCGCGCAAGCTCGGGATTTGCCGAGTCTCGCGAGCGCTGAGGGTGAACTACGCGGGACTCAAGCGACGTATGCGGACGAGTGGCGCGCCGCGCGTGGTGAGTCGAACAAGCGCACGCGCCGCGTCCGTCACCGGCCCCAATTTCATCGAGCTGAGCGGCCCGGCCGCATTCGCAGCCTTGAGCGAGGCGCCCGCCGGGAGTGATGCGGTGGTGGAGGTGGTGGCCGCGGACGGCGCGCGGTTGACTATCCGAGTGAAGGGAGCGACGAGCCCGAACGTGGCGGCATGGGTGAGCGCGTTCCGGGGGCGGCCATGATTCAGATCACGCCGCAGATGCGAGTCTTGGTCGCCATCGAGCCGGTTGATTTTCGACGGGGTATTGATGGATTATCGCGGCTGTGCCGCTCGATCCTGGCCGCGGATCCCTTCGACGGGACTATGTTTGTGTTCCGCAGCCGTCGGGCCACGGCGATAAAATTGCTGGTTTACGACGGGCAGGGATTTTGGCTCGCACAAAAACGCCTTTCGTTTGGGAAATTCCGTCACTGGCCTTCTTCGGCGGACGCCGCGTCCAGCGCTCTGATGGCGCATGAGTTTCAGGCGCTCCTCTGGGGCGGCGATCCGTCGCGAGCGCAAGCGGCACCCATGTGGCGCAGGCTCGACACCGAGGGCGCGGAGCTTCGACCCAGCTGATCACGGATCGCGTTTCACCCGAGGCTCGGGGCTCACCGCTTACGCGGGCGGGTCCGGGCCGCCGGTGGTGCGCGCGAGCGTTGCCTGGTACGTCCAGGGCATCCAGTCAGCGGGACACGCGGCGCTTTGCTCGCGATGACGCAGCACCGCGACCAGGTATTCAAACACGTTGATCCCGTTGAGCTCGCCGGTATGAATGAGGCTCATGAAGACATCGCCGACCTTGGCACCGTTGGCGGTTTTATAGAAAAGACTGTTTTTCCTGTATAAAACGACAAGCTTCAGCGCCTGTTCGTTGACGTTGTTATCGAGGGGCGCACCCTCTACATGGAGGAATCTGGTCATCCCGGTCCAGTGATTTTTCATGTAGGTGATGGCCTTGCCGAGCACGGAGTTCGGCTCCACCTTGCGCTCCTCGAACTGCGCCTGCAGCCACTTTTGCAGCCCCGCCATCAGCGGCTTGCTGTGGGTCTGGTGCAATAGCAGCCGCCCTTCCGGTGTCAGCTTCTCCTCGCGCGCGCGGGCATCGATCTTGTAGACCTCCGCCAGGGTGTGCAGCACGACGCGCACTTCCTCGGGGAAGCTGCTCGCCACTTCGACAAAGTTGCGGCGTCCGTGAATAATGCACTCGCACAGCACGGTCTCGCAGTCATTCGCGGTGTTGCTCGAGAGGCCGTCGCACATCTGCAGCGGCGGCGGTAGATCCGCCTTCCGACGCTTGAGCACCTCGGCGAGGTTCTCGCCGGCGTGCCGCGCGCCGGTGAAGAATAGCGCAATCCGCCGGCCCTCTTCGATGGCGACGATCCCGGAGGTAAACACGCCGGTGCGCTCCTCGTTCGCATCCTTGGCGAGCGCCGTCGCGCGCTGCTCACGGGTGAGATGGAGGATCTTCATCGTGGTATCGTCGTTGTGTAATAGCGGTGCCTGGGCCGCCGTTCTAATCAGCTCCTCATGCACCGGCGCGAGCGCCTGGGCCGCCTCCTGCACCAGTTCCCACTGCACCGAGGCGGGCAAGGGAATCGCCATCTTCTCCTGCAGTCGCTCGAGCCGATAGAACGGAACGCCCGCACCGTATTTGATCAAGCCGACCATGCTGGCGGCGCTCTCATCGTACTTCTGGTCGCCGATCCCCGGCGGCGCCGGGGCTGTGAACACCTCCCCGCAGAGGTTGCAGCGCAGCCGGTCGCACTCATAGACCGTGGCGTTCAAGGGCGCCATACCGGTGATGCGCACCAGCTTCGCCGGATCTTCCAAGGGGTAGACGCGGCCCTTGGCACAGCCCGGGCAGCCGTCGCCGCGGTGCAGGGAGGCATGCGCGACGTGAACCTTCTCGGCGCCGGTGTAGGCGGCGGCGGGGTTGCGCCCGTGGCCTTCTGGCCGGGTACGCGGCACCGCTTTCGCTTTGTCCATGTCGGGTTTGCCGGCCTCCGCGGTATCGGTTGGCGCGGGGCTCTGGCCTGCGCCGAGGACCTTGTCGGTCTTCTCGGATTGCGTGCCGAATAGCATGTGCCGCAGTCGCTCGAGCGAGGTCCTCTTCGCCTGCAACTCCGAGGTCATGAAGTCGATGACGTCCATCGCCGCGGCCAGGGTATCCAGCGCGCTCTTGAGCGTCGTGTGATCCGCGGCGCTCAGCGTCCCCTTGTTGCGCTCGAGGACCGCCGCGATCTCATCGATCGGCAGCGGCAAGCGCGGCGGTGCGGGCGGCTGGCGCTTCTTCTTTTTGTCCCGGCTCATGCCGTCAGCCGTGCTCGGAAGTCTTGGCGCAGCGCCAACCCCAGCACCTCTTTGAGCGTCCGGTTCGGCCGGTGCGTCAGATCATCCTTGCCACGGCCCTGCGTGCGCCCGAGCACCGTCCAGTTCGCCGCACGGTAACAGGTGCCCCGATGACGCGTGGTGTCCACGAACGTCTCCGCGAAATGCACCGGATGGCCATACACCTTCTCCCACTCCGCCGACAGCATCCGCGTCATGCGTCCGAGTAGATGAGAGGCCAGATGTTCGACGCGCACCCAGGGCAACACGAGATATCGGGTGTTGTAGGCGAGGAAACGAATGTTGCGCCGTCGCGCCTCGATCGACCAGCCCAGGTAGCGGTCGCGCGGCCCCAGGTGCCGCGCCGCCGAACTCCAGGCGAACAGCGCCACCGGCCCCTGCTCGCAGGTGACCATAAACTTCAAGTGCTCCCCGACAGGCTGCGAGTAACCGAGATAATGGTGCGCCTCGAGCAGGCTGTTGAAGGTCGCCTCCACGGGCGTACGTCGCACCTGGCAAAAGGTCAGCGCACCCAACTCCCGCAAGCTCGCTTGGATCGGTGTTCGCTCCACCTGCGCCAGCGGCGGGCGTGCCCGAATGAAGAGCGGGTTACGCGGTCGCCACCGGACCGCCGGCAGCTCGATGTGACCGCCTCGCCACAGCGCCAGCATCAATCCGCGGCACACCATATCGCGCAGCGCCCCGTTCGGCTGGCGCCAATCCCATGCCAGACACAGCTTCTCGGAGAGCCCGCGCCGGCTCTCGGCGGGGTGACTCGCGATCAACGCTCGGATGAAGTGGACATCGGCGGCTGTGACGGCGCGACCGCGATACCGAAGGACTGTCTCCATGGCGTCCATAGATACCATGGGTGCCGTTGGAACGCGAGCCCTCTGCCTCGGCTCAGTTCAATCGCAAAATTAGCGTGCCAACCTTACGCCCCGATCGAGTCGCACATCTCGGCCTCGGCACCCGCCGTACTCAGCCAAACCCATTTACGCACCGCTACCGAAAGGACACCAAAAACGGGGCCGGTTCTGCGTGAATCAAGCCAAAAAACGGGCTTTTCCCGCCCAATTGGGTCGCCCGGTAGAAAACGGTCTGGGTCCTCTTCATGGCTGTTAACGCGAATAACGTGGGCTTTTTCCTCACATCTATCGGCGAACTTGAAAAACTATTAGGACGTGATACGGTCCTCTTAACGCCCTCGGGACGGGATCCACGAGTCTTTAGAGGTTCTTCTAAAGAAGAGGGGCGTTATTTTGAATACTGCATCTCCGTATCCGCACGCGCGCTTGCTTCAGCGGACTTCCAATTGTCAGCGGCGAGCGCCGTGAGCACTCAGCTCATAGGGGAAGGTGCAAGCCAATTGCACGCGACAGCGGATCGACGTCGGGACGCTCCGTCGGCTGAGCAAGTTCGCGGACAGCTTGCACGCATGCTTGCCAGCAGGGTTTTTCAA
>CAJCHW010000064.1 GCA_903970125.1 Chlamydiota bacterium | reverse complement strand
CCTGCATGAGCACAACGAGCTGGCCATCCGCTGCCGCGCGCTGGCTGCAGAGCTCGAGATCCAACGCCGGCCACGAGCACGCTGGCGCACACGCCTGGTCGCAAACGGCGGCCTGCGCTTCTTTCGCACGATGCTCATGGGCCGCACTCCCGGCTTCGCGCCCGGACCCGCCGCGGTTGGCCCGTGGCGACCGGTCTACCTGCATCGCCTGCGCACGACAGCTGTGCAGCAACTGGCGCTGCGCACCCGCGTTGACGGTGCCACGGGAGTGCTCTCAGTCAGTGGCTGCTTGCGCGGCCTCGGTGGACCTGCGCCGCGCGCAGTCGAGCTTGAGCTGTCCCGGCCGTCAGCCACTTCCGTGCGCGTTGCGCTGGAGTGCACCGAGGCGCAGGCCGGCGCGCGCGACCTGGAGCCTGTAAGCAGCCACAACTGCGTCGCCTTCGAGGGCGAGCTGCGCGTGGGAGACGTCGAGCTCTGGTGGCCGCACACGCACGGTGAGCCCACGCTCTATGAGGTGCGCCTACGCGTCGACACAACGCAAGGACCCTGCGAGATCGAGTGCGGGCGCGTCGGCTTTCGCACGCTCGCGTTTGGGCCCGAGCCTGGGCACGACGTGGTCTCGCAAGGGCTCGACCTGCACGTCAACGCAGTGCCCGTGTTCTGCCGCGGGGCGTTGTGGACGCCGCTGGACCTGACCGGCCTGCAGGCAACCACCGGCGAGCTGCGTGCAACGCTTGAGCAGGTCCGGGACGCCGGCATGAACATGCTGCGGATTCCCGGCACCGGCGCCTACGAGGTGCCCGCTTTCCACGATCTCTGTGACGAGCTCGGGATCCTTGTTTGGCAGGATTTCATGTTCGCCAACATGGACTACCCGGTCGCCGACGAGGGTTTCCGGGGAGCCGTCGAGCCCGAGGCCCGCGGGGTGCTGAACGAGCTCGCGGGTCGCCCCAGTCTGGTTGTGCTGTGCGGCAACAGCGAGGTCGAGCAGCAGGTGACGATGCTCGGCCTGGATCGCGCGCTCGCGCGCGGCGAGCTCTTCGACGAGCTGCTGCCCTCGCTCGTGGCCGACAGCCGCGCCGACGCTGCGTACATACCGTCTGCGCCCTGCGGCCCGGGGCTGCCGTTTCGCACCAACGCCGGCGTCGCCAACTACTTTGGTGTCGGCGGCTACCGGCGCCCGCTGGAGGACGTCCGTCGCGCCGGGGTCCTGTTTGCATCGGAGTGCCTGGCGATATCCAACGTGCCCGAGCAAGCGACGCTGGATCGAAGCTTCGGCGACGCTTCAGCAGGGCAGCAGCTGAGCGATCCCCGCTGGAAAGCCGGGATACCGCGCGACGTTGGCAACGACTGGGACTTTGAGGACGTGCGCGACCACTACCTGGCGTTGCTCTTCGGCGTCGACCCGACTGCTTTGCGCAGCGAGGATCCGGACCACTACCTGGCGCTCTCGCGCTCGGTCAGCGGCGAGGTTATGGCTGCCGTCTTCGGTGAGTGGCGACGCCAGGCATCGCCGTGCGCCGGCGGCCTGGTGCTCTGGCTGCGCGATCTAAAAGCCGGAGCCGGCTGGGGCCTGATCGATCAATGCGGAGCACCCAAGGCTGCCTACCACCACCTCCGCCGTGCCTTTGCGCCCGTCGCCGTGTGGACGACCGACGAGGGTCTGAACGGCATAGTGGCCCACATGGCCAATGAGCGCCCAAGCGCCCTCAGCGCCCAACTGCGCGTGTCGCTCTACAGCGATCTTGAGCGCTGCGTGGGCGAGGCGGTCGAGGCGGTCGAGCTTGCCCCGCGCGGCACCTGTGAGCGCGATCTGGAGGCCCTACTTGGCGGCTTCGTCGACGCGTCATGGAGCTACCGATTCGGGCCGCCCGCGCAGGATCTGATCGTTGTCAGTCTCGAAGCACAGGACGGGCCGACCACGCGACTGCTCTCGCAGGCTGTGCACTTCCCAGTCGGCTACCCGAGCGGCGTCGAGAGTGCCGAGCAGCTCGGCCTCCAAGCCACAGCCATAGACACCGGTGGTGGCGCAGTGGCGGTGAGCGTGGCCTGCAAACGTCTGGCTTACGGCGTGCGTGTCGAGATTCCCGGATTCATCCCCAACGACGATGCCTTCTGCGTTGAGCCCGGTCGCGGGCGCACGCTGGAGCTACGCGCGAGCCACCCGGGGGCGGCCCCTCTGGACGGCACGCTGAGCGCCGTCAATCTTCGTGGCCGCGTGCCAATCCAGGCGCACGCCGAGGCCGTGCGCGCATG
Source organism: Chlamydiota bacterium (assembly GCA_903970125.1). Taxonomy (GTDB): domain Bacteria; phylum Actinomycetota; class Thermoleophilia; order Solirubrobacterales; family Solirubrobacteraceae; genus Palsa-744. The sequence continues at coordinate 34,686 of CAJCHW010000064.1, read as the reverse complement.
AGACCGACCGCCCCGGCCGCGCCCCGGCCGCTGTACATCGACGGCGCCGGCAAGCCGATCTTTGCGATTTTTCATGCGGCTGCAGAGCCGCGTAGTCCCATCGCGGTGCTTCTATGCCCCCCATTCGGCTGGGAGGACATGTGCTCGTACCGTAGCCGCCGGACCTGGGCGCAACAGCTCGCAAGCAGTGGCCACGCGACGCTGCGCATCGACTTTCCAGGCAGCGGCGACAGCGGCGGCGGACCGCGCGACCCCAAGCAGTTGGAGTCCTGGACAGACGCAGTCGCAGTCGCCGCCGGCCGGCTTGCCGATGAGTCTGACGCGAGCCGCATCGTCGCCGTGGGCATTGGCATCGGCGGGCTCGTCGCGTACCGTGCCACCGCCGCCGGCGCCCCAGTTGACGACCTCGCACTGTGGGCGGTCCACGCGCGCGGGCGCAGCCACACGCGCGAGCTGCGTGCGTTCTCAGCGATGGAAGCAGGCCAGGCCGGCGACCGTGGGCAGCGTTCCGCGGACGTCCCCGAGGGATCGCTTGGGGTGGCGGGGTACCTGCTGAGTCCTCAGACGCTCGCGGAACTCGACGCGACGGATCTCACCGAGCTTTCCCTGCCCGATGCCAACCAGCGCCGCGTGCTGCTGCTCGAGCGCGACGGACGCGCGGTCGATGAGCGCCTCAAAGGCGCGATCGAAGCGTCGGCTGCCGCGTTGACGGTCGCACCCGGCAAGGGCTACGAACGGATGGTGACACTGGAGCCGCAGTACGCCGTACCCGCCCAGGCGGTTTTTGACCGGGTCGCCACTTGGCTTCAGGCAGGCGAGCCCCCGACTCGCGGCCGCAGCAGCTCGCGGCCGAGCTCGCAGCCGTCGGTAGCGCCCTCGGCGCAGTCGCCGGTGGAGCTGTCGGAGGGTTTCGGCGTGGGTGTGCGCGAGACTCCCTTTGCCTGCCCTCACCCCTCGGGGGACGCGTTCGGCGTGATCGCCGAGCCGGCCGGCCAGCGCGCGCAGATGTGCGTCGTCTGGCTCAACGCCGGCCCCCAGCGACACACGGGACCCAACCGCATGTGGGTCGAGGCGGCACGACGCTGGGCGGCGCGCGGCGTGCCAAGCCTGCGCGTCGATCTGGCAGGCATCGGCGACGCTGACGGCGATCCGCTCCCGCTTGCCGACTCGCGATCGTTCTACACCGACGCCTACGTGGCACAGGTCCGTGCAGTCCTCGACGCGTTGGAGGGCAGGGGATTGCCTGCGCGGTTCGTATTGGCCGGCCTGTGTGCGGGGGGATACTGGGCACTGCGAACGATCCTTGACGATCGTCGCGTGGCCGGGGCGATACTCCTCAACCCAGGTGCCCTGGTGTGGGACGGCGGGCTCTCACTGGCCCAGCGAGAGGCACGCACGCTCGCGCAAAAGGCGATGAGTCTGGCGGCATGGAAGCGTGTAATCGCCGGTCAGACGACGATCTCGGCCCATGTGCGCACGGCACGGATGCTCGTCGCAGGTGCCTGGCGCAGGCTGCGCGAACTGCCTTCACGCATCAGCAGCCGTGGCGCGCGGCGCGCCGACACGCTCGATCGCGACTTCGATCGCCTGCTTGGCGAGAATCGCCGGTTGGCGATTGTGTTTGCGGGCCAGGAGCCGCTCTACCACCGCCTGCTCGCCGAAGGCCGCGTTGAGCGGTTGCCACGCTGGCCGAACGTCTCACTGCAGTACATCGATCTGCCCGAGGAGGTTCACACACTGCGGCCACTGTGGGTACAACAGCGCGTGCACAGCCTGATCGACGAGAGCCTCGCCGATGAACTCGCCCGGTCGCAAGGTCGGGCCGCCACGACGCCGTGACCAGGGATCTCTATGTCTCCGCGTTTGAGCCCCAGCTTGGCAGTGGCCGCGCTCTGCGTACATACACGTGCATTCGCGCCCTGGCCATGCTTGGCCCGGTCGATCTGGCCTATGTGCTGCTCTCCGGCGAAGACCCCTCACCGGAGTACCTCGGAATCGATGATCTGGCATTCCATCCCATCTCTCCATCACGGGGCCTGCGGCGAGCCGCCGCATACGCGCAGGCGCGCGTGCATGCGGTGCCCAACAGTTGTGCCCGCGCCGTCAGTCCGGAGCTGATCTCGGAGGGGATGCGACTGGCCCTTGAGCCCAAGCGCGGGCGCGTGGTCGCGGGCGATCCAAGCGCTGCAACCGCGCTGCTGGACGTCGCCCGTCAGCGCCCCGTGATCTACAACTCCCACAACGTCGGTCCCGCGAACTTCGGCGTGACCGAACCGCGGTTCGCGATCTCCGCGACCGCAACCCAGATTCATGAACGCCGCCTTTTGAGAGCCGCGGCGGAGAGCTGGATGGTCAGCCGCAACGATATGAAGGCGGCCCACAAGATGGTGCCAGAGGCCCACCTTCGCTATGTCCCCAACGCCGTCGACGTCGCAGCGATCCACCCGGTCAACAGCGCAGCTGCCCCGGGCGCGCTGCTGCTGATGGTGGCGGACTTCCACTACGCGCCCAACCGCGTCGGGCGCGACTGGCTGGTCGAGGAGATCCTGCCACGGGTTTGGCGCGATCTTCCCGACGCGCGCCTGCTGCTCGTGGGCCGCGGCTCGCGGGAGTGGCCGCCAGCGGACCCACGTATCGAAACCGCCGGGTTCGTGGACGACCTCGAAAGCGTCTACGAGCAGGCCGCGTGCGTGGTCGTGCCCGTGACCACCGGCGGCGGCACACCGTTGAAGTTCGTCGAAGCGCTCGCGTACCAGGTGCCGATCGTTGCCACCGGGTTTGCGGCCCGAGGGCTCGACGCCGTCGCCGGCGAGCACTATCTCCGAGGCGATGACGCTGAGTCGTTCGCGCACGCGATCGTTGGTGTGCTGCGCGAGGGCGCCTCCACGCTGGCCGCCGCCGGGCGCAGGCTTGCCGAGGCCGAGTACTCAGTGCAGGCTCTCGCGGAGCGCATCGCGGCATGAGCGGGCGCCGGGATGAGCTCCGCGCCGCGCTGGCCGACCGCTACCGCCGCGTGGCTGTCAGCCACGAGTGGTTGACCATCCCCGGTGGCTCAGAGAAGGTGCTCGCTGCAATTCTTGAGCTGTTCCCTCACGCGGAGCTGTTCACCTCCGTCTATGACCCAGAGCCGTGGCCGGCGGTGATCACCGATCGACCCGTGCACGCCTCCTTCCTGAATCGCCTGCCCGGTGCCACGCGCCACTACGCCAGGCTGCTGCCACTGATGGACGCGGCCTTTCGCAGCTTTGACCTGCGGGGCTTTGACCTGGTGATCTCCTCAAACCACGCGTGCGCCAAGAACGTCAGGGCGCCGGCACAGGCCACGCACGTCTGCTACTGCCATACACCCATGCGTTACGCCTGGGATCCCTCATTCCTGGCGACCGAGCGCGTCTCTCCGATCGGGCGGCTGGCTTTCGCAGCCGCGCTGCCACGGCTGCGCCGCGTCGACCTGCGCGGTGCCGCCGGGGTCGACCGCTTTATCGCGAACTCCACCGTGGTGGCCCAGCGCATCGCCGACTACTACAAGCGCGAGGCGGTCGTGATTCACCCGCCCGTGGAGGTCGAGCGCTTTCTGCATCGCCCGCCGGCAACCGATTCGCCCGCGGGGTCCGATTCGCCCGCGGGGGCCGGCGACGGCCTAACCGGCGCTCAAAGGCCTCCATATCTCGTCTTCGGCCGCGTGGTCCCCTACAAACGGGTCGACCTCGCAGTGCAAGCATGCACGCGGCTTGAGCGCCCCCTGATCGTGGCCGGCGACGGCCGTGGGCTTGAACAGGTGCGGTCGCTGGCAGGACCCGACACCACGATTCTCGGCCACGTGCCCGACGCCCACGTCGCCGAGCTCTTCGCACGCTGCCGAGCACTGCTTTTGCCCGGCGAGGAGGATTTCGGGATCGTGCCCGTCGAGGCACAGGCGGCCGGGCTGCCAGTGATCGCAAACGCGCGCGGTGGTGTGCGCGACTCGGTCCTCGACGGCGAGACCGGCGTGCTCTACGACGACGCGACCGTGGACGGACTCTGCGCCGCCATCGAGCGTGCCGAGACAATCAGCTTCGACGACCGCGCCTTGCGGGCCAACGCGGCCCAGTTCCGCCCACAGTGCTTCACCGAGGCCTTCGCCTCGGCGCTTCTGGCCTAACAAAGCCCACGCTTACAGGGCCGTGGACATGCGTCCACCACGCCCTCGTGCACTCAGCGATCACCCCCCGCAGCCCGACTAAACAGATGCAAGGACGCGGGTAAGCGCAAGGAGCATTCGCTCCAGCCAGTTGGCGCCACTCCCGAAAAAGGCACCCCCGCCGCGAGGTGGGTTCGCAAAGCAAGGGGTCTCAAGCAGACAGCCCGGCTACCTAAAGGAGCTAGGACGCGATGAGAATTTACCCGGCACGGATTGCCCGGCGCAGGATCGGCCAACGACTCGCAGTGGTGTGCCTGACCGCAGGCATGGTCTCGATCGCAGCAGCTACCGAGGCGGCGGGAAATGCCGGCGCAAGCACAGCCGGCGCAAGCTTTCATGTCTCACCAGGATCGCTGCGCAGCGCATCGAAGCATGCACGCGCAGCCGAACGCAGCTTCGTGTCCGACGCCAAGACGCTGCGGAAGTGCCTCGGCGCACATTCCGCCGGCTGCACCAGCGTGCGCGGCAAGCTCCAAAAGGCCGGACGCCACCTGCAGGCGGCCGAGCGACGCCTGGGCCATGTTGCACACACGACCGCGGGCAACGCCACAACGGCGTCGCACATCGGCGCTCCAACCCTGATCGTTTCCGGCCAGCAGCTGCAATGGAGCCGTGTCGGCCGCGTCGGTGACTACGTGGTGGCGCGGGACGTGCCCGGCCAGTCGCCCCAGGCAGAGGTGGTCTCGACAACGTCGGTGACACCGCCGCCAGTCCCAGGCACGACCGTCATTTACGCCGTGCGCGCAGCCGTCAACGGCGCGCCATGGTCGGCCGAGGTCTCCATCACGTACCCAGCGGCTACTTCCGTCACCGAAGCCACTCAGCGCCAGGCTGCGCCCACGTTGACCGTTTCCGGCGACACACTCGACTGGAACGCAGTCGCCGGAGCAAGCACATACGTGCTGGCCACGAAGGTGCCCGGCGAAGCCGTACAGTACTCGGTGGTCGCCGGCACAACGGTAACCCCGCCTGCGGTACCCGGCAAGACAGTCTCCTACAGCGTCCGGACCGCCGTTGACGGCAGCACGTGGGGGCTTGAAGTCTCGATCACATACGCCGCCACGGAATCGACCACCGCCAATATGCCCCAGACCGGGATCAACTCCGGCGTGGAACCTACTGACTTCAGCTCCACCTCCCTGCTCGGAGCCAAGCTCGTCAGACTCGCATTCCCAATCGAGGATTCCGCTGCGCAGATACAGCCGGCAATCGAAAAGTACGCGGCGATTGGCGTCAGGGTGCTGCCGCTGGCCACGTTCACCGGCCGCATGCCCTCGGCTGCCGAAGCGCAGAATGTCGCGGGTTGGGCCGCAGCGTACGGACCCGGAGGTACGTTCTGGGCGGGACGCTCCGATGCAAGCCTCGCGATCCAGTCGATCGAGTTCGGCAACGAGACCTCCTACGGTTACCAATACGGCGACAATGCCGGCGAACCGTCATACATGGCGCGGGCTCAGACCTACGCAATCCGCTTCAAGGAAGCCGCAGAAGCGATTTCCTCCACCGGCGTCACCGTGGGCCTTTTGGCCCAGGTCGAAGATTGGACCGGAAACTGGATGAATGCGGTGTACGCCGCCGTTCCTAACTTCAGCGACTACGTGGCCGGCTGGGTCAGCCATCCCTACGGCTCGGAATGGCATACCAAGCTCCAGGACATTCTCAACGAGACCGCCGCCCACGGCGCGCCGTCCACGATTCCCATCGACATCACGGAGTGGGGAGTGACCACCGACAACGGTCGCTGCCTGACCGAAAACTATGGACTGAACAAGTGCATGACCTACGGTGAAGCCGCCGCCACGCTGCACACGACATTCAACGAAATGCGACAGACGCTCGGAAGCCGCTTTGGGATGTTCATGCTTTACCAGGTCCGCGACCAGCAGGTCACAGGAACCTCGACCGAACCCGAAGCCTACTTTGGGGCGCTTCAGCACCAAGGGCAGGCCAAGGGCGCGTTCACCACGCAGGTTCAAGAACTGCTCGCGAGCAACTAGCGTCGACGGTTCGCGCCGTTGGGCGCCGGGCCGCTTCTCCACATGACCGCGGCGATTTGGTGAGCCGGCCCAGCTGCGCCTACCAACCCTGCGCTAGGCTCATTTGATGGCGGCCGCTGGAGCTTCCCCCGTGCCGGGTCGCAGTTCGCACCGGGGTCTAAGTCAGCTTCAGCGCATATCCACAACGGCGTGGATCGTTATCGGTCTCACGGCACTCGCTGCAGCGTTGCGGTTTGCGACGTTGAATGTACAGAGCGTCTGGCTCGATGAGGCGGTGACGATACTACTTGTGCACAAGGGTTTTTTCGGCATGCTCTCGCACCTGCCCACGAGCGAGTCTGCGCCGCCGCTGTACTACATCGGTGTGTGGGGCTGGACAAGGATTTTTGGCGCCACTGTGCTTGGCTTCCGTTCCTTCTCGGCTCTCATTGGCACCGTGACAATCCCAGTGGTGTACGCCGCCGGCCGGCGCACGTCGCCGCGGGTCGGGTTGTGGGCGGCTGCTCTAGCGACCGTCAACCCGATGATGTTCTACGACTCACAAGAGGCGCGTTGCTACGCGCTTTTGATCCTTTTTTGCGCCATCGCGTTTGTGTTATGGCAGCGCGTGTTGGAAAGCCATCGCAACCGTGATCTTGCGTGGTGGGCACTGGCGTCATCGCTTGCCTTGCTAACGCATTACTTCGCCGCGTTTATGTTCGTGCCCGAGGCGGTCGTGCTCGCCCGCCGCCTGGGGTGGCGGCGCATCCTTGTGCCCGCCGGGATTGTCGTGCTCGTCGGCGCTGCGCTCGCGCCCCTGGCGATCCGGCAGCGCTCCGACGGCCAGTCGGACTGGATCCAAGCATCCTCGCTTTTGACGCGCCTCGCCCAGGCTCCCAAGGACTTCCTCGTCGGTCTTTACAGCCCATTGGAGATCCTCACAGCGTCGATCGCTGCGCTGCTCGCAGCCGGCGCCGTGGCGCTCCTGGTGAGGCGTGGCAACGCAGACGAGAAACGCTCAGCAAGGGACACCGCCGTGATCGCGGTGTGGGCACTGGCGCTACCAGCTCTGCTTGCCGCCACACACATTGAGGATGTCTTCAACGGCCGCAACGTGATCGCCGCCCTGACTCCGTGCAGCGTCATCGTGGCCGTCGGCCTGGGAGTGCGAGCATCGCCGCGCCTCGGAGGGCTTTTGGGCGCCGCCCTGTGCGCGATCTCGCTATTGGTGATCGCGGGCGTCGAGTTGACCCCCGGCTATCAACGCGATGACTGGCGCGGCGCGGCGCGTTCGCTGTCTGGACATTGGCCGCAAAGCGTTGTCGTGGGGCCTCAGTACAGCGCTGCGCCGTTAGCGATATATCTGCCTCGGATCGAGCTGCTGTCGGAACCGTCCGTGGTAACGCGAGAAGTCGACTTCGTCGCGCTGCGTACCCGTCGCACCGGCCGATCGCCGGCACCTCCTGCTGTGCTCACGACAGCGCCGCCGGGATTTCGGGCCGGCGAAGTCCGCCGGACAGAAACGTTTTCAGTGTCACGGTTCACGGCCGCGAAACCAACAACTGTGAGCACAGCTACGCTGCGGCAACTGAGCGACGAACCCAAAGCGGAAATCGTCCGTGAGCAGTAGCCACGCGCGTTGCCGTGGGTTACTCCTGGAGTCTCTCCCCGTCAACCGACGCCACCATAATGCCTTGATCACGGTCCCCCGCCAGGCGTACCACCTGCGCGAGAATCCCCAGCTGTGCGGCAAACAGCACCGTGAAACGTGGGTCTACGCCGGTGAAGCTTCCAGTGGTCTCGATCACCATCAGCGCGGCCAACCCGCAGACCGATGCCAGCGCAAACGCCCGCAACCAGGGATCCGCGCTACGACGCCATGCCCGCCATGCCAGCAGCACGCTCGATATGAGCAAACCGACATAGGCGACCAGCCCGAGTATGCCCAGCTTTAGCCAGTACCAGAGTGCCGCAAAATGAACGTATTCACGGCCGCCTTCGTGTTCCACCGACAAGGGTGTCGCTGTGGCAGCCCAAGGAATCGTCATGCCCAATCCCGTGATCGGATGGGCTCGGATCTCGGCCAGCACATTGGCACGCTCATCGAGCCTGTAGCGATCCTCGGCATTGGTCTCAAGCTTTGACGGGTTCAGTGATGCCACCCGCTTGAGCACCGGAACCTGGGCCTGGAAATTGACGGATCCCAGCGCCCAGATTGCCACCGCCACGCCCAAGGCTGCCGGGAGCAACAGACGCCGCCACGCCGGCCGCGTGCCAACGAGAACCACAAACAGCAAACCGAGAACCGTGCCAATCCAAAACGACCGGCGGTAGGAAAACAGCAATGACGCTATCAGCAGCGGACTGGTCAAAAGAACCCATCGCGGCGGCTTCGCGCGAGCCAAGACGGCTGCCAGAACACCGAACAGGACGACCATCACGATCCAGTTGGCGGTTGGTTCGTAGTAGGTCAGCGTGGCGGTGCCTTCGATCGGCTGGCCAAAATGGCCCGCCACCTCGATGATGCCGAGTACCGCCTTCAGGCCTGCCACCGCCGTCGCGCCTATGAGCAGGCGCCGGATCTGGCTCTCGCTGAGTTCGAGGTTGGCGACTGCCAGCGGCAGCATCAACAGATACGCGAGCACGTCCTCGGACAGCACGACAAAGCGCAGGGACCCGCCGTTTGCGTGGCCTGCGACGACGCCCACGGCCATCGCCAGTGCCAGCATCGTCAGGGGTAGTGCCAGCAGTCTCGGCACGCGCACCGGCCTGCGGTGACGCATCAGATCGAGCCCCACCGACACGACGGCGAGCACCACCAAGCCGTCGAGGATCGTCAGGTCCTTGCCAATGTGGGAGTACAGCTTGGAACTGAAGGTGAGGATCCCAAAGCCAGGGCCCTCGCAGAGAACTGTGAGCCCGACCACGAGCGTCACTGTCAGAATGGGCCTGCGGATAACGATTACAAACAGCGTGACTGCGAGTGGTGCGAGCAGGACCACGACGCCCGCGTGCTGGACCGGCAGCAGCGCCAGCAAGGCCGTGCCCGTAACCACGAGACCCACCGCAATGACGCCGGTGCTGCGAAGTCGCGGTGGCTGCAGCCGCATCGCAAGCATGCGTGTTGCGGTGCCTCAGGCCGTCGGTGGCTGACGAACGAAGCTTGCGGCGGCATCGTCGCTTCGCAACGGTGCCGCTATGCCGGCCTCCAGCGCGGAGTTGTCCGCCTCATAGGCCTCGTAGCCGTAGCGACTGGCGTCTCGTAGGCCCGCGATCACAATGCCGATGGGCTCGACCAGGTTGCGGTCAAGAATGGCGCGCGCGCGGCGCGCCTCGTCGCGGGTGGTCTTTCCTGCCCTGCCGACCAATAGCACCGCATTGACCTCCGGACTCCCGATGAGCTCCTGTGTATCTGCAACAGGATTCAAGGGCGGGGCGTCTATGACCGTCAACACGCCCTCGCTCGCGAGCCTCGAGAGCACCGCGGCGGTGCTCGGCGACCCAAGCAACTCTGAGGGATTCGCAGGTAGGCGACCGCAGGGCAGCACAAGTAGGTTCGGCAGGTCAGAGAACGGCTGTACCAGAAACTCCATCACGTGATCGGGCTCAGTGACTGCGGTCGTAAAGCCGCGGCGTGCGTCCAGGTTGAAGTGCTGGGCAAACGTTGGCCGGCGCAAATCGAGCTCGACGAGGACCACCCTGCGGTCGGTCAGCGCGACTGCATGCGCCAGGTCTATCGCGACGGTCGTCTTGCCCTCGCCGGCCACCGCACTGGTGACCAGCAAAGTGTCGATCGTGCGGCCGACCGCAGCCAGGTTCACTGCGCCGCGGAGAATACGGTAGGGCTCCAGCAGCGCCGAGCGTTCGTTGGCGTGTTTGGGGTCAAACGCCGACTGCGGCACGCTTGCGAGAGCCGGCAGGCGGTACTCGCGTTCGAAATCCTCGATCGATCCGATGCGGCGGTCGAGTGTCTCCAGCAGGAACACCACGGAAAACGCGATCGCCAGACCGATCAGCAGGCCGATGACCAGCGTGGTTGACAGACTCAGACCCAACCGCTGTGCCGGCAGGGCGGCGAGACCAATGATCGTCGCGCTTCCCCCAGCCACAGCTCGCAGTGCGCTCAGGCGCGGCAGCGACTGTTCCAGGGTCGCCCGTTCGCCCGAGTTGACCGGCAGGGCGCTGATCTGCTTCTCAAGCTGAGCTTGGGCGCTGTTGATTCCGGCCAGCTGTGATTGTGTCTTGAAGTTGATGTACTGCTTAGCAAATGCGTTGGCCAGGCGAACCGAGTAGACCGGGTTGCTCGTTGACGCAATGATGTCGAGCACGTCCGCGCTGGGCGCCGCTTCCACCTTGACAAGGCTGAGCAATTCCTTGATCGATGCCGAGGTGTGCAGTTCTGAGCGGACAGCTTCCGCCACTTCCGGCGAGTGGGCTATGAGCGCCTCGGTGTCGGCTTCGCGCTGAGGTTCGCCCGCAACCGGGGAGACTGCAAGCGCCGCGTCAGAGAGCGTGGCGCTTGCGAAGGTCACGCCTGCGGTCGCGCCATAGGACTTGGGTGCACGCTCGTGCTGCGCGGCTGCGGCCGCAACGCACACGATCACAATCACCACCACGATGCGCCAGCGACCAATGAAGGCCCGCCATGTGCTCGAAAGGCCCTCGCTCTGGCGCACTGCTTCCAGCCGATCACCGGCGGTCACTGGGCACGCTCCCACGCAGAAGTTGCGCGGCCGATCCAGACAGCAATTGTCACGACTGGTCTCCTATCGTCCCTCAAGGCCGCGGCCTTGAGGCGCGGCTCATCAAGCCCCTCCCAGGCAACTGCCGTAGATCGGGTGTTTGCGGTCAGTTGGACTCCATGTAGTTCGCCACTTGCAGCCGTATTCCTCGCCTTTGCCAAATGAACTGAGCGCGCAGCCGGCAAGCGTGATCGAGAACCTCGCCGGGCGCCGCCAATCCTAGCGCCAGCGCGGCGCGACTCCCAGCCAACGCAAGTCGCCCGATTACCGGGCTACCGTGGGCGACTATGCGGATCGCGATCGATGCCAATGTGCTCGAGGGCAACTGGGGCGGGATCCCCAAATACGCCGACCGTATCGCCGCCGGGCTGGCCGCTACGGGCGACGAGGTCTTTCTGCTGCGCAACTCCCGCCATCCCACGCATGTCGTCGCCGGCACCCGGCCGGTGAACGTACGTGTCAAGGGCACCGTGTTTTGGCGCAACGGCTTTTTGCCTTTATGGCTGAAAGGCTTCGGCATCGAAGTACTGTGGGCGCCGGAGGGCGTGCTGCCGTGGCATCCGCTCGTCCCCACCGTGGTGACCGTGCACGACCTGGCCATGCTGCGCTTCCCAGGTACCAAGCCCGACGTGCACGTGCGGCAGTATCGCCGCGCCGTGGCACGATCGGCCCGGCGTGCGACACGAGTCATCGCGGTGTCCCAAGCCACGAGCGACGATCTCCGCGAGCTGTGGGGCCTTGGCGGGGGGACCGTACGGATCGTGCCCAACGGAGTTGACGACTGGCTTACACCCGGTGACCGCACCGTTGCCATCGGAGCCGTGCGTGAGCGCTGGGCAATTACCACGCCGTTCGTGCTGCACGTGGGATCGATCGAGCCGCGCAAGGGACTCGACGTGCTGATCGATGCGGCCGCCCTGGCGTCTGAGCGCGGCGCACCCTGGCGCCTGGTACTCGCCGGAGCCGCCGGGTTCCGGGGAGACGAAATCACGGCGCGGGCCCGCGCCAGCGGCGCGTGCAGCCTGCTCGGCGCGGTCAGCGAAGCCGAGCTGCTGAGCCTCTACCGTGCCGCGGATGCCTTCGCGGCGCCTGCCATATCCGAGGGCTTCGGCATCGCGCCACTTGAGGCTATGGCCTGCGGGACACCCGTGGTGATTGCCGGCGATTCCGGCGGCCTGGAGGAGACCAGCGGCGCAGCCGCGATCGTGGTTCGTGAGCGCACACCTTCAGCCTGGTTGGACAGCCTCGAGGAGGCGATCAAGCGACCGCAAGGGCTGATCGATACCGGCCTGCGACATGCGGCGCGCTTTCGCTGGTCGGAGGTCACGGAGCGGACGCGTGCGGTCTTGACGGAGGCGACAGGCGCGTGAAACTCAGGCGCCGTCGAGGACTGCCGCGATCTGGTCCAGTCGCGCCTCCCAGGAATGGGATTGCGCGGCAGACGACCGCGCCGCGCGCTTGTCGTCGGTGTCGGTGTCGATGATCTCCTGCAGGCACCCAGCGAACTCCTCGGCAGTGGCGGCCTTGGCGACCTCGCGCACGTCACGCAGGGTGTGCAGCGGGGTGGAGACCACGGCTCGGCCCGCCGCGAGGTACTCGTAGGTCTTCATCGGGAACACGCTGCGCATCTCACCGTCGAGCAAGTAGGGGATGATCGTGGCGTCCGCGCCGCGCAACACATCCGGCAGCTGCTCATATGACCGGTGCCCAAGCAGATGGACGTTGGCAGGCCCCCGCAGCGCGTCAATGTTGGTGCGCGGATCTCCAGGACCTACAGGCCCGAAGAAGGCGAACGTCCAGCCCGGTCGCAGGCGCGCCAGCGCGACAACAAGCTCGACGTCGATCTTGGCCGCCAGGATGGCGCCGACGAATACGATCCGTGGAGCCGGGAGACTCGCGAGCGCCGCGTCGATGGGTCCTGGCCCAAGCGCCCCGGCAAACATCCGCGTGTCGGCGACATTGGGGGCGTAGTGAACGTTGCGGTTGAACGCGCGCATGCGCGTCACGAGCTCCGGTGCACTGGCCAGGATCGCATCCGCGCGTCGCGCAAAGCGTTCCTCCGCAGCCTGAAAGCTCGGCGCATCGATGCCAGCTTTGGCTGCGTGATCGTCGTCGATGTAGTAGAGCACCTTGGAGGGGTGCAACGGACCGATGAGCACCTCCGCCTGCGGCACAAAGGACCACAGCACCGGATCGTGGAGGTCGAGTGTGTTGACCGCGCGCGTGACCGCCCGCGGCAGCAACTCAGCGTTGACGCGCCTGACGAGCGCATTGGAGTGCAGTGGCAACACAAGCGGCGAGAGCACATGCAGCCCATCGACCTCGCGCAAGGGCTCGCGGGCGCGGCGCAACCTGCGCGCGATCCGTTTTGCGTCCCGCGCGGCCAACTGTGGCCGTCGCAGCCCAAGGGACTCCACGAAAAGGATGCGGTTGTGCTCCGCGGCACGCACGAGCAGATGCTGCTGGTTGGTCAGGGTGTCCATCTCCCAATCAGAGAAGCCGACGCACACGATGTCCCTGCCAGTCAGCGTCATGCGGCCGGCTCCGGACGGGTCGTCAGAAATCGCTGCACGACAGACGCCGGATCCCGACCCGGGGCGCAGGTCAGGTGGCCGCTCAACGGGGCCGGAACCAAGCGTGCCATGGCCCTAGCCCGCCAGCCAAATGGCACCAGCCCGTCAATCGTGCGCAACTGCTCCTCGGAGTCAAGCGCACGGATCAGCGCGATCTGGCCACGCCCATCGATGGATCGAGCCCGCACGCCGTGTCCGTAAGCGCTGGACGGCTCATCGGTCACGAGGACCACGTCGGCACCGGCTGCTGCTGCTGCTGCCAGCCATGACACCGCCCAGTCGGTCGCGCCCGCACCCAGCGCCACCCCTGCGACTCGTGGCGAGCCACGGTAAAGGTTGCGGGCGCCGTAGTGTGACCCCGCGGGCACGCCCGAATCCGCTTTTGGTCGGCCGCCCTTGCCCAACAAGTGCAAAGTCCACACCGCGCTGTCGATCCAACAGTCGACCGCGATCTTTGCGAGCCCCCGCCAGCCATCGCGCCATCCCCCGTCGATCGTGATGCGATAAACAAACTTGGTCAGCGGTCGCACGAGGGCACCTTTTAGCCAAGCTGCCAGCGAGCGTCTGGCCCGTAGCTGATCTGCCTCCAAACGCGCGTAGCGCCAAGCGTCCGTGAACACTTCCCGCCAACTCGTGGCCAGCAGATGCTCCAGGTCGCCGCTCAGCGGGTAGACCGGTCCTGCGGGAATCAGACCCTCGTGCACGGTGCGGGCCTCGTCGTGGCGGTAGGCGGCGCGAAGCAGCAGTCTGTGGCTGTACTCCGGATACTTGGCAGATCTTCCAAGCGCCTCTCCCAGGAAGATCTGGCGCCGCGGCATCGCGGCCAGCTCGTAGTTCGCGGCAGCCGTGACCAGGAACTGCTGTATTTCGGCCCGCAGCTCTGTGCTGATGCGCTCGTCGGCGTCGACCTCCAAGACCCAATCTCCAGTCGCGTGCTCGATGGCGAAGTTGCGCTGTGCCGCAAAGCCCAGCCAGGGGTGCTCAAGAACGCGAGCGCCAGCCCGTCTGGCAAGTTCGACGGTGGCGTCCGTCGATCCGGAGTCCACTACCAGCACTTCGTCGCAGAAGGCCACCGTGGCCAGACAGCCAGGGAGCATCGCGGCCTCGTCACGGACGATGAGGCAAGCCGAAAGCGACGGTCGGCCAGACCCTGCTTCACGCGTACCTCGACCGATTGGCGCACCCTGCAAGCTCATGCTAGGCCACCGCATCGGTACCCCATTGGGTCTACATTACATGTGCCCTGGATCCACCGGCTCACAATCGCACACCCGACGACGCCCAGGCTCGCCTAAACCTGGCGGTGTGGCGCAACAAGAACTTTGTCCGACACTATGCGTCGCGCACCCTGCGACCGGCAGAGGTAATCCTGCTCGTACGTCACGCAGGCGCCTTTTCGGGCCGCGTGCTGGAGTTGGGTATCGGCGCGGGGCGGGTGACCGGTTATCTCGTCGAACTGGCCGCGGCCGTTCACGGAATCGACGTGTCACCGGCCATGGTTGACTACTGTCGCAGTACCTACCCCACCGGTACCTTCACCGTTGCCGACCTGCGTGATATGTCCGGGTTTGAGAGCGAACACTTCGACGCGGTGCTGGGCGCCAACAACGTGCTCGACGTGCTGGGCGACGAGGAGCGTGTGCGGGTGCTGCGTGACCTGCGGCGGATACTCAAGCCGGGCGGCGTGCTGGCGATGTCCGCGCATAACCGCGCGCACATCCCCTACCTGCGCAAGCCAACGGATCTTCGCGGGGCTCGTAACCTGCTCCGGGCGGCCGGAAAGCTGGCCCTGATCCCATTGCGTGTGCGCAACAGGCGGCGTCTTTTGCCCTTCGAGCGCTCAGAGGCCGACTATGCGCTCGTCAACGACGACGCGCACGATTACACGCTCCTGCATTACTACATCTCGCGCGACTCCCAGGTTCGCCAACTCGACCAGCAGGGCTTCCAACCGCTGGAATGCTTGGACGCGGAAGGTCGCCTCGTCGACGTGGGCCAGGAGGCCTCGGAGTCCGCAGAACTGCACTACGTGGCGCGTCGAGGGGCCGGCGGCGGCGATGGTCGCAGCGCGCCAGCTGCGTGACACCGAGAGCCGGCGTTCCCACCTCATGACGCGCCCAAGCGAGCCGATGACTGCTCAGGAAGCGTCGGACATGGCAACTGTGCTGGCCATGCCCCCGCGGCCATCGACGCCCGCCCCGATGCCTCCCGCGAGTTTCGCCGTTCGCATGAAGACCTCGATGTGGCTGCGGCGGATCGTCCCAACGCCGCTCGTGATCAATCGGGCCACACGCAAGGCCTCCATGATCTGGCAACGGGATGCAAAGGCTCGGCGTCGGGCCACCGAGATCATGGAAGCTGTCGTGGCGGGCACGCCGCGCGCCGGCGAAGTTCACGAGCTTGCGCGACTGCAACTGATCGAGAGCACCGTGACCGAGGCGCTGCAGTGGCAGCCCTGGCCGCGGCCGATCCTCGCGCCCGAGTCTGCGGCGCGCTTGCGCGAGCACATCCACAGCGATCGCGCGGTGCTCATCAGCGTCTGCCACGTCGGGCCTTTGTACACAGGGCCATCAACGCTCACGCAGCTGGGAGTCGTCCCCTTCACCGTCGCCGGGCCGTGGTTCTTTGAGCCGCCCAGCCACGACTACTGGGGCAGGCGGCTGGCACGTTGGCAGCGGTCCTCTGCCAGCCGCATGGTGCTCTCAAAGGGGTCCTACCCCATCCTCAGGGCTTTGCTGCAACGGGGCGAGACCGTTTACCTGTTCTTCGACATGCCCGGATCGCGCCGCACACGATTTCTTGGCAAGCCCGCAATGCTTGCCGACGGAACAACTCGCCTTGCCGTCGAGACCGACGCGCTCGTGCTGCCGCTGCGCGCGCGGCGCGTGAAGTATGAGGTCGAGGTAGACGTCGCACCAGCGCTTGACCCGCGACGGATCGGGGGCGTGGACGAGCTACAGGCGGCGCTCGCCCAGTGCCACGAACAGTGGATTCTTGAAACCCCCGAGGCGATGGCCGACCCGGCCACGTTCGACTGGGGTGACGGAGCCACCGCGGTCGAATGGGTCGCTTCGAGCCGCCGCAGTCGCGAAGCCGACGCGCCGGCCCAGTAGCCCGGCGCCTGCGGTTATCGGCTTGGTGGCGAGCGCCAGCCCACACTCCGTGGCCGGCACGCGTCCGTTGGGATCTAACGTGGTGGCCTCAATGCGGATCCTGTTCTTCAACGAGGGCAACCTCGGCACGTACGTGCTCGGCCATGGACAACTCGACGCAGCTCTGGACACGGGCCTGAGGGAAACGCCCCACGTGGAGGCCCATTTTGTTGACCTGGGCGCACTCGGACGCTGGGGCAACGCGCTGGCTACCCGCCCGATCCAGCCGCTCACCGCTTTGGACCTCGATCTTCAATCACTGCGCTGGCACCTGGTCCAATCGGTGCGCACGCGCAGGCGCCTCAGTGGCGCCCTGGAGCAGTGGCCTGCCGACATCGTGCATCTGCACAGCCAATCTGTAGCGCTGCTACTGGGCCCGATGCGCAAGTTGCCTCCAGTTGTGCTTTCCGTGGATGCGACCATTCGGGACTGGGCCAACATGCCCGCCTCGCACCCCTCGCGGCGACGCGCCGCCACGGAGCTCGCGCTCAGCACAGCGCTGGAGCGTCGCGCGCTGCGCCAAGCGCGGCTGGTGCTCGCCTGGACGGCATGGGCGCGGCGCGCAGTGCAGCGCGATGCCCCCGGAGCGCGGGTGATAGAGCACCATCCAGGACTGGATCTCGGGCACTACCGTCCCGCGGTCCGCACCGACCGCGAGCGCCCACGGGTGCTGTTCGTGGGTGGACGCTTCGCCGAGAAGGGCGGGGAGGACCTCCTGGCTGCCCTCGGCGACAGTCTTGGCAAGGACGTCGAGCTTGACATCGTTACTCCGGCGCCCGAGGTGCAGGCGCGACCCGGCGTGCGGGTGCACCGACTCGGCCCCGGTGACCCGCGCCTACTCCAACTGCAGCAGCAGGCAGACGTGCTCTGCCTGCCAACCCACGCCGACGCCACTCCGTGGGCGCTGCTCGAGGCGATGGCGTGCGCAACCCCCGTGGTCGCGACTGAAGTGGGAGCGATCGCCGAGATGCTGGAAGACGGTGGCGCCGGCGTGCTCGTGCCCCGCGGCGACGCGCGCGCACTGCGCGAGGGGCTGCAAGCCTTGCTCGGCGATCCCGAGCTGCGCGCGCAGCTCGGTGCCCACGGGCGGCGGCGGTGCGAGCGCCACTATGACGCCGCCCGTCAGTTCCAAACGCTGCTCGATCACCTGCGCGAGCTGCTGCCCTCCCTGTGACCGGCGTTCCCCGGGCGCCGCAGCCCGCGTCAGGCCTGCTCGCCGCGCCTGAGCACCAGTCGCACATCGTCGAGCGAAAGTGCCCGCAGGGCAAACAAAAGCGCCGGGTACGCAGCACAGGCGGCAGCTACGAGTGCACCGAACGGCACGTGGACGATCCGCATGACGTCAAGCACTGCACCCAACACCGACGCGGCGAGCGCTGTTCGCAGCATCCGGCCTGGATGCAGCTGCGAGAGCTCACGATGCGAAAGCTCAAGCTTCTGCATTATCAGACGCACTGCCAGAAGCAGGACCATTGCCTCCGTGGCCACGGTCATCCACGCTGCTCCGATGAATCCGACCCATGGCACCAGAATGACGTTGCCCACGACATTGAAGACGAGTGCCGCCACCGCAATCGATAACAGACGCTTTTCAAGCTCCAGGACCAACAGCAAGTTGAAGGTCAGATAGCCCATGCAGATCAACACGAAGGCGCCGCCAAGCACAGGCAGCGCCGGGGCAGCATGAGCAAAACCGGGGCCAAACACCAGGTGCACGAACGGCCCCGCAGCGACAATCGCGAACGCGAGAGCGCCGAACGAAGTCACCGCCAGCAGCTCCGCGATCAGCCGTGCCGTGCGCAGCAGCTTTGCGCGATCGCCCGGCCACGACGCCGCCAGCACGGGCGCCAGGGTCGTAAGGATCGAGAGCGGAACAAAATGGGACTGGTCGAGGACGTTGTAGACGGCTCCGTAGAGCCCCGCCTGCCTGCTGCTGCCCAAGCCGTAGACGATCACCTGATCGATGCGCGCGTACGCGGTTACAAGGACCCCAGCGATGCCCACGGACATGCCCGCATGAATTAATGGCCGCAGCTGCGCGCGCGACGGCCGCGGCCAGCGGGCCTCGAGGCGCCATGCGGCCACCGCCTGCACCGCGGAACCAGCGGCGTTGGTCGCCGCCATCGCGATCGCCAGCCACACCATGCCGCCGCCTTGCACAACGATCGCAACGACAGCAGCCGTCCAGAGGATGGACCGTATGCTCAGCACGAGCATCGGCACCCTGTTGTCCACACGCAGCTGGAACAGCAACCCGAGCGAGCTGACGCCCCCGAACGGCATCGCGACCGCCAGGATCAAGCTCGCAACGAGCATCTCGTGGCTGCGGTGCAGCAGGACCATTGCCCCCACGGAGGCAAGCGTCACCGGAACGATCAACACGAGCCGCAGGAAGATGACTGCGCCAATCCACTCGTGCTCGCGCTGCGGTTGACGCGCCGCTTCGCGCACCGCCACCGACTCCATACCGAAGTTCATGAAGTAAGCGACCAAACTCAGAACCACCAGCGCGGTTGACCACTGCCCGTAACCTGATTGGCCGAGGTGCCGCACCACGAGCGCCGTGACAACAACCCCGAGCGCGAGGTTGCCCACGCGTACCACCACCTGCATGGCGATGTCGCGGCCAGCGCGCTTTCGCGTGGCATGGCGGGCGGAGGTCGACATAGGGGTGGGCAGTCCTGTTCGTGAGCGCGACAGTGCTCCTGCTTTAGCCACGGTAACGCGCGCCTCGGGCGATTTGGTCGCGTGGCACCGCGCTGACTCGCTACCCGTGTCGCCGCCGCCGCGTAACGTATTGCGCGTGATCGACCTGCACTGCCACGTGCTACCCGGCGTCGACGACGGCCCCGGAACCATCGAGGAGTCCCTCGCACTCGTGGCGGCGGCGCAAGCAAACGGTGCCGAACGGCTGGTGGCCACACCCCACGTCAGCTCGCAGTTCTACAACGAGAGCACCACGATCACGCGTGCCGTGACGGAGCTCAACGCCCGACTCGCCGACGGCGCGCACACCACCGCCGCCATCGATGTCCTTTCAGGAGCCGAGATCGCGTTGGCGCGCATTCCCGAGCTCGATCCCGACGAGCTCCTAAGACTGGGTCTCGGCGGCGGCGAGTGCCTTCTGCTTGAGCCACCAGCAAGCGTTTTCGCGCCCGGTATCGAAGCCACCATCGACGACCTCCAGGCCCGCGGCCACCGGGTGGTGTTGGCGCATCCAGAGCGATGCGCCATCTTTCATCGCGACCCCCCGCTACTGCAAGCGCTCGTCGACGACGGAGCCCTGACCTCGATTACAGCCGGCTCCCTTGTCGGTCGGTTCGGCGGGGTCGTCCGCCGCTTTGCGCTGGCGCTGTTCGAGGCCGATCTGGTCCACAACGTGGCGTCCGATTTCCACTCGATCGTGAGGAGGCCGCCGGGAGCCGTGGGCGAGCTTGAGCAAGCCGGCTTGGGCGGGCTCGCCGACTGGCTGACTCGTGAAGTACCCCTCGCGATCCTGGAGAGCCGCGAGATCCCGCCGAGACCCGCCGTGACCGTGCCGATCTCGCCCACCAAGAACCGGTGGCGGAAATGGCGCCGCCAGCCATAATCGACGGCCGGCGCGTCCTCAGGGCCATTAATGCGGCCCCGCGCTGCCGCCAACGCGTTACGCTAGCTTCGTGATCGCAATGATGATGCCCGCCAGCACGAACACGACGATCGCGACCTGCATCCAAATCCAGCTCGGAGACACCGGCTGAGAGCGTACCCGCTCAGCCGTGCTCACGGTGGCACAGACCCGCTGGCGGCTGAACTTGAAAAACGCCCACGCATTCGCTGTGGGCAGCGGCAAATCGGAGGTTCTAATTGCCCCGCCAACACAAGCTCCAGGTGACCGCCACACGCTCTCGCACGTGGGCTCTTTTGCTGGGATGCATCGCGGTGGCCTGCGCAGCCGTTGGGCCCGCTGCTACCGCGGGTGCCCATGCCGTTGCCGCCAAGCACCACGCCAAAAAACTCAAGAGTAAGCGCGACGAATCCCTCCTGCTGGGGGTCAACGTCCCCGGCGGCGCCAGCGAAGCCGAAGCACAGGCAACGATCTCGGAGGCGAAAGCGCTCCATGCCAAGGTCGTCCGGATCGAACTGCGGTGGGCTGTGCTGGAACCAGAACAGGGCCAGACCTCCACCTCCTGGGGAGGTGAGCTTGAAAACTTCGTCAACAGCGCAGCGGCCAGCGGGCTCAGGGTCATAGCCCTCGTCCAGAGCACGCCTTGCTGGGCCTCGTCGGCGCCCGCTGCAATCGAGAGTGCCTGTGTGCCCGGGGGCGAATCACAAGCTGATGCGTGGCCACCGTCGAATCCCGCAACTTTCGGCGCGTTCGTAGGCGCACTCGCGCACCGTTTCGGCAACAAGCTAGACGCGATTGAAATCTGGAACGAGCCTGACTTCGCCGGCGAAAACTACCTGGCGGGGCCAAACAAGGCTGAAGTGTATGCCGGCCTTTTGAAGGCCGCATACCCCGCGATCAAGAGCGCCGATCCCGAAATCGCGGTGCTCGGTGGCGCCTTCGTAGGCTCCAACGGCGTGTTTTTGAGCGACCTGTACGCAGACGGCATCCAGGGCTACTACGACGCACTCGCCGTGCACTTCTACAGCGACACCCTGGCCTCACTGCGGGCGATCCATAAGGTCCAGACGAGGTACCACGACACCAAGCCACTGTGGCTGACCGAGGTGGGCTGGCCGACCTGCTGGCCCAAGGAACAGGTCCAGAAGGAACAGTCGTGCGTTACGGCCAAGGTCCAGGCCAAAAACATCGTCAACCTGACCCGCACGCTCGCGCACACCCCGTATGTCGGCGCCGAGGTGCTCTACAAGCTCACCGATTCCGGTGGCGAAGACTTCGGTGTGTTGACCGCCGCAGGTGCGCACAAGCCGTCGTTTGCCGCGATGGCCGGCGTCTTTGCTTCGCCCTTCGGCAACCCCGCGCCGGTAACGCTCCGTGTTCGCCACCGCGACGGCAAGCTCGTGGCAAGCGGCTCGGCGCCGGTCGGCGACTTCATGAAGCTCGAAGTCTCAAAGCACCACAAGCGCGAGTACCTGGCCGTTTTTGGCCTCAGCCGTTTCAACACCTACTCGGTTACGCTCCCCAGCCAGCTTGGTACCAGCGGGCTCAGGCTGCGCGTCTACCAGGAGGGAATGAGCCCCCTCACCGGCGCATCAGCGCGGGCCTGAGCCCCTCGCCGAGGTGCATCCGCGCGGCCGGGGCCGCTGCCCCGTCGCCTGATCAGGTCGTGCGGATGATCAACACCGAACAGGGAGCGTGATGGGAGACCTTGTTGGGCACCGACCCGAGTAGGAACCGTTTGGCCCCGGTCATGCCCTTGTTGCCAACCACGATCAGGTCCGCCCCGCGCTCCTCGGCCACATCCAACACCGCGTCCGCAGGGTCCCCCTGGCGAGGATGCGTGTTTGCCTCCAGTCCCGCTTCGCGGGCAATCTCAGCTGCCGCCTCCAACGTCGACTCCACGTCCTCGCGTGGATTGATCGCCCACTGCAATTCCTCCGGCGTCTCGCGACGCTCCTGACGCAGGCGTTGCGCCGGCACCGGCTCATAGGCGCTGACGATCTCCATCGACGCCCCCAGCGCCTTCGCCAGTTCGACTGCCTGGCGCACAGCCTGGGTGGCCGTCTCCGAGCCGTCTGTTCCCACCACCACGGTCTTGAACATGCTTCCCCTTAGGAGTCGTCGAGTCTCACGCTGGTCTGGCCAACCGCTGGGCGCCTGTCGACGCGGCGCCGATCATAGCCGCCCCGAGGCGCGTGCGACAAGCTGGGACCGCCCCAATCCGCCGAGAGCAGGTGGTGACTCCGCCCGGCTCGATCGCGTAGGATCGCGTTGGTGCCCGGTTGGCGGCGATCGTGCTCTTGTCACGGTGACCGCAGCAGATGCCATTCCCGCGCGTTTGCAGGCCGGGATTCGTCCAGTGAGGGCCCGCGATGCAGCCAGGCGGCGCACCTGACTGGGTCAACACGGTAGGTTCCAGTGCGCCACCCAAGGATGCTCTCCCGCTCTCGGATAATCAGCCTTTTCTTTGCCCTGGCGGCGCTCTTCTGCGCCGCTACGGCACTTTCTGCCGCAGCCGCGGCCAGTGGCGCGGCGCACGCGAGCAAGACCCACGCGACCAAGAAACACAAGCGCGACAAGAAGCACCACAAGGCAAAGCACAAGAAGAAGAAGAAGAAGAAGAAGCGGAAGGGCAGTACGAAAAATCAGGCGCAGGCGCAGGTGGAACCGGCGACGGCTCTGCTCAGGGGCGTCACGATCTCCAACTACGGCTCAAACGCTGAAGTCGAACACGAAGTCAGCGAAGCCAAGGCGTTGCATGCGCAGGTGCTGCGCATCAACCTGAGCTGGGCGGCGATGCAGCCAGAAGGGCCCGGCGAGCTCGCTCCTGTCCCACTGGCCGCCCTCGACTCCGTGATCAATGCCGCCTCGGCCGCAGGCCTAAAGGTGGTAGCCGTCGTTCAGAGCAGCCCGTGCTGGGCCTCCTCGGCACCAGCGCCCGAAGAGCTCGAATGCGTTGCCAGCAAGGCCAGCACGGCGTCGGCATGGCCACCGTCGAACCCCTCCTACTACGGCGACTTCGTTGCCGAACTTGCGCACCGCTATGGCAACGCGCTGGCTGCCATCGAAGTCTGGAACGAGCCCGACTATAACGGCGAAAACTACCTCGCCGGGCCGGACAAGGCGGAAGAGTACGCCCGCATCCTGAAGGCCGCCTACCCCGCGATCAAAGCCGCCGACCCGAACATCGCAGTCCTTGCCGGCGCGCTCGTCGGGTCAAACGGGGTCTTTCTACGCGATCTGTACGCGGAAGGCATTCAGGGCTACTACGACGGGCTCGCCGTCCACTACTACACGCTCACGATCAGCGCGTTACGCAGCGTCCATGAAGTGCAGCTGCAAGCCGGCGACAACAAGCCTCTGTGGTTGGACGAGTTCGGGTACCCAAGCTGCACACCCGGTCAGACCGAGTTCTCAGAACAGGCAGAACAGGCGTGCGTGACCCCTCAACTGCAAGCCGTCAACGTGGCCAACATCGTCCACCTCGTCGTGCGGCTGCCCTACGTGGCAGCCGCAATCCTCTACAAGATGCGCGACACAGCGGGTAACGAATTCGGCGTGCTCACCGCCAGCGGAGCGCGCAAGCCGTCGTTTGACGCGCTCGCGAGCGCTTTTGCGACGCCTTTCGCCCAGCCTTCCCCTGTGGTCCTGCACCTTGGGCCCGAGACAAACGGCATAGTTGCCTTCGGATCCGGCCCCGTCGGCAGCGTGATGGAGCTGGAAGCGTTCAAGGACGGCCACATGCTCTACGGCGACACCTTTACGCTCGATACCTCCAACACCTTCTCGGACCGCCTGCCAGCGTCGCTGGGAACAACCGGTGTGACGGTGCGGCTTTACCCGTACGGCACCAGCCCAACCACAGCGGCGCAACTTTCGATCTGATCGGCGCGCCTAGACGCGCCCGCGCCGGCGGTGCGCGACACGAGCGGGGGGCCGCCGCGCGCGGCGGCCACGCTGCAGTTCACTCCGCGTCGCGGAACAGCACAAGCACGGTCAGCAGCAGGATCCTCAGGTCCAGGCCGAGCGACCAGTGGGCGATGTAGTAGTTGTCCCACTCGACCCGTTCGGCCAGCGATGTGTTGCCGCGCAAGCCGTGCACCTGCGCCCAGCCCGTGATGCCGGACTTGACGCGGTGGCGATCGCCGTAGCGCGCCACCTCCTCGCGGAACAGGTTGACGAACTCGGGGCGCTCCGGACGCGGGCCGACGAGGCTCATCTCGCCGCGGATCACATTGATCAGCTGCGGCAGCTCGTCCAGGGCCGTGCGCCGGATAAAGCGGCCGACCACAGTGCGCCGGTCGGTGCCCTCGACACCGCCTGGGGCAGTGTCTGTACCAGCCCCGAAGGCCGTGTCGTCGCGACCGCCGGCCATAGTGACCGGGCCCACACGGCTGTCAAGCAACGGTAGATCTGAATCGTCGCCGAGGTCGCCGTCGCCGCCCACGCCGCTTCCCGACTCGGACATCCGCATCGAGCGGAACTTGTAGAGGTCAAAAAGCTTGCCATCGCGGCCAACACGCCGCTGACGGAAGAGCACGGGGCCCGGTGAGGTCAGTCGCACCGCCAGCGCCACGCACGCCATCACCAGCGAGAGGGCCAAGAGCAGCAGCGTCGCGAGCACACGATCGGCAGCGTGCTTGACCGCGAACTGCCCGCCCTTGGGACTGACGCTGGAAAAGCTCAGCAGCGGCAGACCGCCAACGGACTCGTAGCCGACCCTGTTGTTGATCGTGTCGAACATACGCGGGACCACCGAGACCTCGACGCCCAGCTCCTGGCAGCGTCGTATGAGGGCGCTCACGCGGGAGTCTGTAGCCGAGGAGAACGCCACGATCAGGTGCCGCACGCCAGTGCTCGCCACGACCTCATCGACATCGTCGACTGTGCCCACTACCGGCACATCGCTCTCGCCGACCTCGGATGCCATGCGTGGGTGGTCATCGAGGAACCCGAGTGGCCGCAGCCCGTACTCCGGGTGGCTCTCCAGCCGGCGTGCGACCTGCGAGCCGACCACACCTGCGCCCAGTATCAGCACCGGGCGGCCGATCAGCCCGCAGCTGCGTGCCAACCGCTGGCTAAACGCCAGCGCGGCGCGGCCCACGCCAACAGCCACCAGCGCGAGTACCCAGCCGCGCAGCCAGTAGGCCTCCTGCGGAGCGTGTCCGTTGACTACGACGCCCAGCACGACCACGGCCATGACAGCCACCGAGACGGCGCCCAAACCCGGGGCAATGCCATCCAACGGCAGCGCCCGCAAACGCGAGCGGTACATCCCCCGCAGGTACAGCAAAAGCAGTGCAAATGCCGGCAGCACGAGCAAAGGTGCATTGGTGGCCGAGACGCGCACCGTGGCGTGCAAGCCGCCCAGCGCGATCACCGTCGCCAGACAGGCCGTGAGCAGGTCTACAACCGGCCGTAATACGTCCCAACCGCGGCCTTCCAACCACCACTGAAGTGGCCCAGCGACCACCTGCGTCCGCACTGGGGCAGTGTCGAAGCCGTGATGCGACAGCGGCACACCAGCGGGCAGCGGCAGCCACTCGGTCGTCGTTTGTCTGGTTACTCGCGGTCGGTTCATCTCGCTGCTCACTGCATCGTCCTATCCCCGAGCAAATAACAAGGCATTCTCATTCTGGTAGCCATATTGCACACGATCATCGATTACCCCTGGCTACGGACCGGGTCAACAGACCGATGGGCACAAGGGCCAACGCCACAACAAGCACGGCCACCAGATCGCCGCCGGATAGGCCCAGCGGCTGTGCAGCAACTATCGCAGGCTGCGTGCCAACGATGGCGTGCCCTGCCAGAGTGCTGGAGGCGCCCTGGGTCGCGCCTGTAGCCTCGGATCCATTGGTGGCAGCCGTTCCTGAGCCACCGGCACCAGCGCCACCGCTCGTCCCGGTCCCCGCGGTCCCACTGCCAGCGGACGCCGAAGCCGTTGAGGTAGAGACGGTGGTGGCCGTGGTGGCCGTCGAACCGGAGCCCCCGGTCCCGCCGCTTGTCCCATGGCCGCTGGCCAGCGCAGCGCCCAGAAGCACCTGGACATTGGCGCCCGAACTGCCGTAGCCGCTGAGGATCGGCCCCGATGCTCCGCTGTGGCCAGACCCAGCAGGAGCAGATGTGTCCGCAGCGACAGCTGTCGCCTGCGCAGGCAGCATGAGCAGCGCTCCCGGAGTGAAACCCACGATGAGCAACACACCTACCCGCAGAGCTTTTGTACCCAGTAAGCGCAGTGAGACACCTTTCTCGCCAAGCATACGCCCATGAGCGTATGCAGCCGCGAGCCTGGCGCCAGCCTCCCAGCGCGCAGCATCGTCAGCCTGGCCTCGTCCTTGAGCTAGTTCATCCATCTTGTCTCGTTCGCAATCCCGTCCGATGTGAGCGCCGGCACACGCTTCGTCTGCTCCGTCCTCCACCAAGCGACGAACGATGTCCTCCAAGGGTAGCGAACAGCGGCCGTCCTGGCAATGGATTTTTCCCGGCCAAGGGACTCTGTGAGGCACCTCACACCCACCCCAGCTACTGAAGTTCCTGACCTTCCTTGAGGATCTGCGCATTCAGCAGCGCGACGCTGATCCTGACCCCTTCGCGTGCGTATGCCAGGGCCGCGTGGGCCAGGTTGTCGCGGGGATAAAGTACGACAGCCCGCTGCAACAGCCTCACCGCTTCCGCGCCTTCGCCGCGCTGAGACGCGATTGTGCCGCGCTCGAGGATCGCGTACTGGCTCTGCGGTACGCGCCCCAGCGCGAGGGCAAACTCGTGGTCGGCGCGGCCGAATTCTTCCAGGCGGATCGCGATGCTGCCCGCGACCAGGTACGGCTCAGCGCTCAACGGGTCAAGTTCGGCGGCGGTGTTCAAGCGGGAGTACGCGGCGGCGCGTGACTGCACCCACACGCGCGCTGCGCTCTCCTGCTCGAGCCCGCTCAACCAGGGTGCCACGAGCGACGCGGCGATCACGAGCGCGACCGCCGCCGCCGGCAAGCCGAGCACAAGCGGGCGAATCGGCACCTGCCAGAGCCGCTGCCAGGTGCGCGCAAGGCGACCGCTCTGCGTGACCGGCCGTCCGCGATCCAGCGCGCATGCGATGCCAAGCATCGCGAACGCGGGTGCACCAAGGCCTGCGTACTCAAAGAACCAGTCGACCGACCCGTGGACGGCCCAGTAGCCAAAGCCCGCCAGCGCTGCAGCCGCCACCGCGCGACCAAGCCCATCCGAGCGTCGTATCGCCCGCCCAGCGGCGAACAGGGCAGCGATCACACCCACCAGGGCCAGCGCGGTCCCGATGAGCCCAGTCTCCACGAGCGTGCGCAGCTCGACGCTGTGGGGATAGTGGGGCGTCTCGTTGCTGTGGCCCTTACGCAGGTACTGCTGGGCGAAGTTGTCCGCGCCAATCCCAAGCAGTGGATGCGCAGCAAATTCGTCCAATGCAACGCGGTAAAAATCGTAGCGGCTTGACCCCAGCCCGCTGATAAGCCGATTGCCCGTTTCGTTGGCGCTATAGCCCTGGCTGCTCGTGAAGGTGTCCCACTCGTGGCTGACCCGCGCGATCGGGTTGCTCACAGCTGCAAAGACGCCGCCGATCCCAGCCACGACCGTGACCACCGCGGCAACGCTGAGGGCGCGGCGCAGGGGGGCTCGGGCGTTGGGCCAGCGGCTGCGGTTGCGTTCAAACGCGGCTGCCAGGGCCACCGCAAGGGCCACCAGAACCGTCGCAGCGAACATCGCCGCGCTCGCATGGTGTACGGCGCTTTCGGCCGCACTCGCAGCGGTCTGCGTCTGTTCCGGTGCTTGCAGCCGATCGCCGACCTTCAGCAACAGCGGCGTTGACGCCGCCACACCGAGCAACACGGGCACCAGCACCGCAAATGTGCGCAGGCGCCCGGGCGCCAAGGCAAACACGACCAGGAGCAGCGCTGCGCTCGCGAACACCGAGCCCCTGCTCAGACTGAGCAGCGCAACGTCTGTGAGCAGCACAGCGGCGCCGGCCAGGACCCCGCGCAGTGCTGGGTGCAAGCGCCCACTGCGCGCGAGCAGCAGCGCCGGAAACGCCACCATCATCCACTGCGCCGCGTTTGCGTTGACGTAGCCCGCGGGATAGACCAGTCGTCCCGCAGGTAGTGCCGCCTCCAGTCCGAGACCACCAAGGGTGTCCAGATGCACCACGACGAACGCCGCCACGCCCGTCAAAGCCAGCGTCCAGACCACAACCAGCAACGCAGCGGCCTCTGCGCGCATACGCCAGGTCGCAAACAGCGCAAAGACGAGCAGATACAAGAGCGTCCGATCGGCGCCTTCCCAGGCGTCTCCCGGCACACCCGCCCAGAGGATCGAGAGAAAGCTCCACGCCGTGTACAACGCCATGCCAGCGAGCGCAACAAGCACCGCTCGCGGGAGCTCGCCAATGCGGACCGGGATCCAGCCCGCAGCGATACCGAGCAATACCAGCACGATCAACGCGCCCGGGGCCCAGTGTGTCAGCGGGTAGCCACCCTGGTTGGTCGCCCACGCGACGAACAGCGCCAGCGCACCCAGGGCGGGCACCACGATCGGAGACCCGCGCAGGAACTCAGCGATGCCCTTCGTGCTTGAACGTTTCCTGCTCGAACGCTTCGTGCCCGAACGCGCCCGTTTGCGTGGTAGCGCCGACCGCGCCGGCTCCACCGAGTGGCTTTCCATGTATTGAGCCTACGGCTCGGAGGGGCGGGTGGCGCCTGCAACCAGCAGCGCGATCACCCGTCCCAGCAGATCCGCCGGAACCGCCTCCGGGTCGGCAAGCTTCTGCCGAGCAATTCCGTCGGCAAGCGCATCAATTGCGATCGCCAGATGTTCGGCTGGCAACTGGAGCCTGATCCCGAACTCGCGCATCGCATCCGCGATCAACTCGGTCAACATCGAGCGCACCTGCGCAAAGCGAGCGGCCACCTGTGGGCGCACGTTGCGATCGCGAATCCCGTAAGCCCAGAACTCCATGAACAGCAGCACCAGCTCGGGCTCGCGGTCAATCGTGCTCATCCATTGGCGCGCACCGCCGGCCGCGCGCGCGCTGACCGAAGGCCGGTGGCCCACAGCCGCCGCAATCTCCCGCGCGTGACGGTCGATCTCGCGCTCCATCAGCGCCAGAAACAGATTCTGCTTACCGTCGAAGTTCGAGTACAACGCCCCCGTGGAGAACCCGGCCTCTGATGCGATCTCCTCGACCGAGGCCCCGTGGAATCCGGCCCGCGCGAACACGGTCCGGGCGCCATCGAGCAGACGTTCACGCGTTGCCGCCCTGCTCTCTTCGCGCGTCAGACGTTTGGCTTGCGCGAGCGCCATCGCTCCATCGTAGTTGAAGAGCGAGCGCTATTGAGATAGCGTCTGTTATCTGAGCGGTCGGAGCCGCTACAGTTAGCTGGCAGTCGGCTCGACAACAGCCCACGGGCGCCACGAAAGAACGCATGGCAATCGCCACCGAATCAACCTCACCCGCCGATGCAGAGGTGCGCGCCGGCACACACGACGGGGCGACCCTCGCCGCTGATGCAATCTCATACGACGACCTCTACGCCCGCTGGGAGCGTGGCCACTGGAGCGCCACCGAGCTCGACTTCACCGAAGACGCACGGCAGTGGCGCGAGCAGCTCACGGACTTCGAGCGCACGGCGGCGCTGTGGAACTACGCCCAATTCTTCTGGGGCGAGGACTCGGTGGCCGACAACCTCTCCCCCTACATCGACGCCGCGCCGCTGCCGGAGCAGAAGTACTTTCTGGCCACGCAGCAGGCTGACGAGGCGCGTCACGCGGTCTTCTTCAAGCGCTTTGTGCAGGAGGTCTGCGGCCTCGGGGACGGGTCCGTGGCATCGGGCCTTGCGGCGATCAAGCCGCAGCTGACTCCCGGCATTCGCACCATCTTCAAGCGCCTCGACCGCATGGCCGACGAACTGCGCGTCAACCGCTCAAGGCCCCAGCTGGCCGCGGGCGTCACGCTGTACCACTTCGTCGTCGAGGCTGCCCTGGCCCATCCCGGCCAACACATGATCTCCGAGTACCTTGAGCGTCGCGAGATCCTGCCCGCCTTCACGGCGGGGATGCGCAACGTGGCGCTCGACGAGCAGCGCCATATCGGCTTTGGCGTCAAGCTGCTCGCCGACCTCGCTCGTGAAGACACACGCGTGCCCGCCGCGGTGGCGAGGTTGCTGCACGAAGTGCTCCAGCACACCGGGCAGGTGCTGATGCCTCCCGGGTGGGATGAGCGCTACGTGTCCTGCTTTGGCTACACCTTCGACCAGGTCGGTGGTATGGGCGCCAGCTCCTTGGTCGCGCGCTTGAAGGCCGCCGGCCTGGCTCCCGAGCAGCTGCCCGGGCCGCCGGTCATGTTTGCGGGCTTTACTCCCGAGGAGGTCGCGCGTCGCGGTCGCGAACTGGCGATGGCGGGCATCACCGGCGTCCGCGAAGGCCCCACAAAGCGCGATCCCGAGACCGTCGCGCTGCTGTTCAACACGATGGCGCTCACGGTCGATCCAAAGCACGGCCTCTCGCGCCCGACGACCTTCCAGTACGAGTTCGTCGATCCCGATATCGCCACGTGGCATCTCACGGTCGACAACGGGACCGCCGTCGCGGCTGAGGGTCCGGTCGCTGCGCCTGCGCTGCGCCTGGCTGTGGCCTACCAGGACTACGTGGACATCATCGGCCGCCGCCTTGACCCGCGGCGAGCTCTCGTGACAGGCCGACTGCGTATCCGCGGAAACCCGCTGGGACTGAAGAAGCTCGTCAAGGTCTTTCCGCAGCCCTGAGCGGGTAGGCAAGCGCACAGCGGTTTCTCGCCACCGTTCACGGTGGGCCGGGAACGCGACCTAGCTTGTTACCGTCAGCGTTGCGCCGTGGCGCTTGTGCCTGCCGGTGAGCGCCGCACGGCCCGCGCCCGTAAGCACGATCGCCACCGCGTCTTTGCTGTGCGGGGCGATCGAGAACGCGGCTGAGCCAAACAAGGATCGCCCGCCGTCGTGGCGATGCACACGCCCGCTCAGCGTGACCTTCCCGGTGCAAGCGAGTTCGCCCGAACACCGTAACAGCACGACCGCAGTGCGCCCGTGGAGCACCCGGAGGCTTCGTGCAGCAACGCGCACGTCGCCAGGCGCGATTGGAAGCATGGAAATCAGGTCGGAGAGCGGGCCAGCCGTCTCAGCCCCCTGCGATGAGCCCGAGACAGCCGGGGCAACGGTGCTTTCAACGGCCACCGGTTCGATCGCGGTGCTCTTTTCGGTGCTCGCCCAGGTGGCCGGCTGTTCTGTGACCGCGACGCGCGCCGGGGTGGCTGTGGTCGACCCGAGGAAGTTCGGCCCCGGGCGCCGGCCCGGATACGGGGCCGTCTTGCTGTATTCAGGGTCTTCGTCCGCGTAGCTGGCGGTGATCTGGTGTTCGCCTGTGGATGTGTAGGAAATCGTGCAGGTCGCCGTCGCCACCCCACGTTCGCTGACCGCCACCAGTGGCTGGCTTGCGCAACCTTCGACGGGACGCACCCCTTCGCTGAACTCGATCGTGCCCGCGGGTATGGTCGCACCGATGTACTCAGGCGTCACCGTCGCGGTGTAACCAGCGGCTTGGCCAACCTCCACCAATGAGCGCGTTACGCTGAGCGCCGTCGCAGTGGGCGCAGGACCAACTTTGGCTTCGAAGTGCTCCATTGACGGCAGCAGCCGAGATCCGCTAGCCGGTTCGAACCGTGCCAGGGCGTCCTTATATCCTGCCACATCCCCCGGTGGGCAATCCTTCCCGCAAGGAGGATTGGCGTCGTCGACGGCAATCGCTGTTTGGCACGAGGCTGTGGCCTGGCCGTCGTTGTCCACCACCGGCCGCGCCGCACAACCAGGTAGCACAGAGCCGACTTCGGAGTCAAACGTCACAACGCCGGTGGCCACCCCAGAGCTGGCCGATACCGTCGCGGCCACTTCGAAGGGTTGGTTCGTGACGGTAGGCCCCACGGTCTGGTAAGAGACAAACGTCTGCGACACCCGTTCGGTTGTCCCATTCACCACGGTGCCGGTGACCGTCTGCGGATCGCCCGTCTCGTTGTATTGGATTTTTAACTCGGGCTTCAGGGTGAACCAGTCACAGAAGTAGACGTCAAAATGCCCGTACAGGGAAATCACACTGCCGTCGGGCAGCACTTCGCCGCCGGCCGATTCGAACTCACCAGAGAGCCCACCGGTGGTCGAGAGCAGCGTGTAGACCTGACCGTCGACAAGTTCCCACGGTGGGCAACCCCAACTTTCTGACTCGTTGCCCGGCTCGCTCACCCACAACTGAGGGACTTGGCGCCCGGCCAACTCGATCAGTTCCGTGGAACCTTCCAGTCCGCTGTATATCCCCCCTACTAACGTCATGCTGCGAGCCGAAGGGTCGCGGTGGCTCTGCGCGCCGGCAGCGGTCACCGGCGTGAACAGCCCCATGGCCACCAGTGCCCCGCAGACGACCCACCGCACGCGCAGCATCGTGCCAACCTGCATCCCAACTCGCGATCCGTGCGACGTCACGCAGTTCCTTTCCCCTGAGACCGGCAGCCTCACCACCATCAACACTAGCGACCGCAGCGGGCCCAGTCAAACGTGCTTGCGCGCTGTACACGCCCGCGGCTTATCTATTCAAACGAGAATTCCCCGCCTCCTGATCCTGTCGGGGACTCCTGTGACGCCGACGAGTTGGCACTCGTCCCGCCACCACTGGAAGCGTCTACAGCTGTAGAACCCGAATGCGATGGTGCGGGCGGGGCCGCTGCTTCGATGCCGAACTCCGACGGCGAGTCTGAGCCGGCTTCGGCTGCGTTTGCCGCAGCGCGCCCGTTGAGTTTTTGGGCGGTTTTACCCGCGCGGCCGTGAGGCCGCGGTTGCGCGTTATCGCTGGAGGTGCTGCGTGCGTTCGATGATGGAACACCGATGTCCAACGACTGACGGCCGGAACCCACAGGCAACACTTCGCCGCCCACGGATAAGACATGCGCCTGCACGCTGCCCGTCTGCGCCCGCTGAGGGTGGACCGGGCGACGAGGTGAAGCCACTATCGCCGCGCCGCCCGCGGCCAGTCCCAGCGCGGCGAGGCCGCCGGCGACCTTCGTGCTCACGGACCCCGCCAGCGGCCACCACGGTAGGCCGCCGGCAGCTGCGCCGGACGCTGCACCCGCGCCCGCGCCACCACCAACTCCGGCGCCTGCGCCGATGCCCGTTGTTGCTCCTCCAGCAGCGCCTCCGCCGGCGCCGGCGCCTGCTCCTGCTCCTGCTCCTGCTCCTGCTCCTGCTCCTGCTCCTGCTCCTGCTCCCAAACCAAGCCACCCTGGTGGCAGCAGTGGCGGCAGGATTGCCGCCAGCCCGCGCAACGACAAGACGTAGCGCCGGCACGAGGGGCACTCGCGCTGGTGTGCCACCGCAAGGCGGTGGCGCTCGCCGTCGGGGTCAAGAATGCCCAGCGCCAGCGCGCGCATGGTCGACCCCCGCTGCTCGCACCAGCCGTCCGCGCGGATTACGGCGAGCAACTCGCCGACTTTTGCCGCCACGCCCGAGTGGCCCGCGCCGTTGCCCTCCATCAGCTTTCGCATCCGCTGGTCGCTGACGCCCATGCGCTCCGCCGCCTGCGCTCTCGGTAGCCCCTGCAAATAGCAGAGCGTGGCCGCTTCGCGCTCGCGCGCGCTCAGCCGCTCGCGCAGTCCCTCAAAGAGATGCCGCAGCCTGCCCAGATCGTCCAGGTGCGCCGCGATGTCGGGCTCCGATCCCTGGTCGTCCAACTCCACGGACGGTGCCCTCGC
Source organism: Chlamydiota bacterium (assembly GCA_903970125.1). Classification (GTDB taxonomy): domain Bacteria; phylum Actinomycetota; class Thermoleophilia; order Solirubrobacterales; family Solirubrobacteraceae; genus Palsa-744. Next base: position 673 of record CAJCHW010000064.1, on the reverse strand, counting down.
GGCGTTGTGGCGCGAGCGCCGCTCCTCGATCGCGCGCCGCAGCGTCACGACCACCAGCCAGCCCGCGGGGTTGTCGATCTCGGCACCATCGAGTATCGCGGTATAGAGCCCGTGCCAGGCCTGGGCATAGCATGCGTCGAGATCCGCCATGTCAAGTCCGCCGCCACTGGAGTTCAGCCGCGACCGCACGCTTCGGAGCACGTTTGCGCGCAGGCCCTCGAAATCGCGTCGCAGCAGACGCTCAGCTCGAAAGCGGCGCAGTGGCAACGGGGTCATGTGCTCCCTTTTCCGACGTCAAACGTGCAATCGGGCCAATGGGTTGGCCGCAGATCAGTGAACGGCGCGCCAACGGATCTAAAGCGCGCGTCTGTCCTGGGCATTCCGCTCGCCGTTGCCAATTACGAGTCCGTGATGGACTGGATGGACGCCACGATCGCGGCGGACCAGCGCGCCTGCGTGACCGCCGCCGCCGTAAACCTGATCATGTCCGCGCACGAGTACCCGGACGTGATGGCAGCCGTGCTCGACACCACGCTCGTTGTGCCCGACGGCCAGCCGCTCGTGTGGGCGCTGCACCTGCTCGGGCAACCCGAGGCCACTCGCGTCTACGGGCCCGACCTGATGGCGCACTACTGCGCGCGCTGCGCGCGCAGCCAAACGCCGATCTACCTGC
>CAJCHW010000063.1 GCA_903970125.1 Chlamydiota bacterium | reverse complement strand
TGACGAGTTGCGCCCGATCCTCGAGCTGGATCTGGCGGGCACGGGGGTGCGCCTTGGCGACAACAACATCTTCTCGACGCTCGCCCGCCACAAGGACCTCTTTCGCTCCTGGTTGCCGCTGGGCGGCTTTCTGCTGGGCGTCGGAGTACTCCCCGCGCGCGAGCGCGAGCTCCTGATCCTGCGCACGGGCTACAACTGCGGCTCGGAATACGAGTGGGGCCAGCACGCGCGCATCGCGCAGACGCTGGGCATGGCAGACGATGAGATCGCACGCGTAGCCGACGGTCCCGAGGCGCCCGGGTGGAGTCACGCCGACGCCACACTGCTGCGCTGCGCCGATGAGCTGCACGCCGACTCAAAAATCAGCGATGGAACATGGTCAGAGCTCACGCAGCGCTACGACGAGCGGGCCCTGATCGAGATCACCATGCTTGTGGGCCATTACCACCTTGTCGCGTTTGCGCTGAACTCCCTGCAAGTCGAGCTCGATGACGGCCTGTCGGGCTGGCAAAAGCAGGGATAATCGGCCGTATCATCCAATTGTTCTCACAAGGGCGCGACTACGCGCCGATGCGGCTGTTTAAGCAGATGGTGGGTGGCTTGCGATGAAGATCAACAACCTGGGACATAGTCGCCGCGTGCGCACGATCTCGGGCGCAGTGGTGACCGTGTTGGCCACGACGTGCGTGGTCGCAGCGGGCGCGCAGGCAGCAGAGACCGCCAGGCTCAGAACGCACCTGGTGCCGGACAAGCTCGGTGCGAGCACCACGATCGAGATCAAGCTGAACATCAACAGCTCAAACGACAGCGCGGTGTCGCCGCTGACGGGGTTCGCGCTGGGCTTGCCGCGGGGGATGGGCCTGCTGGAAACCACGCTGGGACTGGCGGAATGTTCGCGCAGCACGCTGCTCGCGCGTGGGCTGGCGGGGTGTCCGCAGAACTCGCGCCTGGGCACGGGGCACATCGCGGTTGAACTGCCCTTTGCGTCGGGCCCAATCGGCGCACAGGCACAACTGACGCCGGTACGCGCGCCCTCCTCGGGCTCGACGCTGATCACTGCGCTGCTGTACTTCAACGTGCTGCGACCGGTCTTCGGTCGCCTCGTGTTCTCCGCCAACCTCGGCGAAAGCTCTGCGGCCAACGAGCAGCTTGCGACCGGTCCGCTTGCGCCGATTCCACTGGGCCCGGAAGGCCCGGATGTGGTCGTTCGATACCTGAGCGCAACCTTTGGACCGCTGCACCTCACCTACTACAAACGCGAAGCAGGCAAGCGCGTTGCCTTCAAGCCCACGGGCCTGACGCTCCCCTCGAGCTGCCCGCGCAAGGGCTTTCTGTTCGCCGCCCAGCTCACGTTCCTGGACGGCACACAGACGACAGCCAAAAGCCGCGTCCCCTGCCCGGCATGACGTGGCGCGCAGCCGCGCTCGTGGCGTCCGTTGCCGCGTGCGCGGCCGCCTGGCCGGCGGCCTGCAGCGCGCTACCCGACAACCGCTCCTACGAGCTCGTCACACCCACTGAAAAGAACGGCCTGCAGCCCAAGGCCGCGATCCCGGCGCCCAGCGGCGAAGCGGTGGACTGGGAGACCCTCGGTGCGCTGGGCGATGCCGGCGCGAGCGGGCTCAATCTCTATGGGTCCCAGCGCAGCGAAGCCGGATGGCAGACGCAAGCGCTGACGCCCGCCCCCGAGAACGCACTTGGGCCCTTCGAAGAGCAGGCTCCTGTCTTCTTCAGTGCGAACCTCGCCGCGACCATCTTCACGACTCCGGAGGCCTACGACGACCCGGCAGACAGCTACTCGGGCAACCTCAACCTGTACCTGCAGTCCAGCGCCAGCCCCAGCGAACTGACCTGGATCTCTCAAGGCAATCCGCCGCCCGGCGCCGAAGCGGCCCAGGTGACCTTCGACGGCGCGACGCCGAACGCGGGCAAGGTCGTGTTCTCATCGCAAGAGCCGCTGACCGCCAACACCGAACTGGAACCCGGCGCCGAAGGTGCCCCGCGCGGCTATCTGTACCTGCGCACCGGCACGCTGGGCAACGTGTCGGAAGGCGAAACCTCGCTGATCGACGTTTCAGACGACGGCAAGCTCGTCAATCGCGCAGGCGCAATCCTTGGTAACGGTGGCGGCCTGCTTGCAAACGCAACCCCTGCGGCGGGCTTCTCGGCGGCCGACAGCGGCGGCACCACGACCAACGCGATCTCAAGCGACGGCTCGAAGATCTTCTTCGCGAGCCCACCGCCTGTGGCGGGGTCGCACACCTCCGTGGTGCACCTGTACCTGCGCAACGAGAAGAGCCAAGAAACGGTGGCGATCGACGACACCGAAGACGGCGAAGGCACGGCTACCTACGCCGGTGCCTCACAGGACGGCTCGATTGTGTTCTTCACCAGCGACGAGGGATTGGCGGGGGCGCCGGAAGACACCGAGCTCTACGAGCGCCGGATCGAACCCTCGGAACCGGAACCGCTGCGAGCGATCTCCGCCGGCGAAGGCACCGAACCGACAGAAGCGGCTGTCGTGGGCGTGACGGCGATCTCAAACGACGGCTCGCACGTCTACTTCGTTGCCAGGGCGGTGCTCACATCCCACCCGAACCCGGAGCACAAGACGGCTAGCGAAGCCCAGCCGGCGTCGCCGAAACTCTACGTCTACGACACCACGACAGGTGAAACGGGCTTCGTTGGCACCCTCACCGCGGCCGATGTGGAAGACGCCTCCCACCAACCCGCGGGGCTGGTGGCCGAACCGGACGTCGACCGCCCCGCAGTGCCCACCCCTGACGGCTCGGCGCTCGTGTTCGCCTCCAGCGCCAACCTGACCGGCGAAAACCCCGAAAAGCGCTTCGACGAGATCTACCGCTACACAGCGGCGACTCAGGCGACGCCTGCGGCGAGCCTGCAGTGCATCTCGTGCACCGCACCATCGGACCCACCGACAGCCAACGCGAGCCTCGGCGAGGACGTTGGCGGCGGCAGCTATGAGCCGGCCGGTGCGGCAACGCCGATGAGCGAATCCGGCACGCGCGTGTTCTTCCAGAGTCCGGACCTGCCGGCGTCGCTCGCCTCCACCGCCGTCAACGACGGCCCGCACGGCGAAACGATTCCCGACCGCGTGTATGAGTTCGAGTCTCCAGGCGGCAGCCAGCCGACGGTGTCGCTGATCTCCGACCCAGGCTCTGACGATGAGTCGCACCTCGACGGCACCACCCCGACTGGCAACGACGTCTTCTTCACCACCTCCGCGCAGCTGGTACCGCAGGACACCGACGGCGGCTACTTCAACATCTACGACGCCCGGGTTGACGGCGGCTTTGCGCCGCCGGCCAGCGAACCGGGGCCGTGCGCGGGCGTGGGCTGCCGCGGCTTGATCGTGGTGCCTGCGGTCTTTGGCACCTTTGCGACCGAAGTGCCGCAGGCCACCGAAGCAGCGCCGGCACCCTCCAAGCTCGCCGCTACCAAAGCCAAGCGCAAGAAGCGCAAGCGCAAGCGCACCGCCAAGCGGGCGTCTCGCGCGAACGCAGCGCGCAGGCCACACAGGCACGACCACAGGGCACGCGCCGCGGCGCGTGCGGCCGTAGCTGCCACGATCTTCACCGGCGAGCTGTCCGCCGGCGCCAGCCCCGCTGTCACGCTCGCACGCGCAGGCACGGCCACGCTCACAGGCGCAGGCACGGGCGCATCGCGCGCGCGCGCGGCCAGCGCCGCGGAACACTCCGAGCGCGTCCCCGCACTCGCGCGCCCGGCCGCCAACGCACTTGGGATCTCAAAGTTTGAACTGAAGGCAGAAGCGCAGCCGGGTGGCCCTGGAGCGTCGCAGGCCGGCTCACACCCCGACGTCACGACCGCGTTTGAACTCACCGAAGACCAGGCCAGCCCGGCAAGGGAAGTGGTGGTATCGCTGCCGCCCGGGCTGCTGGGCAACCCGCAGGCCACGCCGCGCTGCTCGCCTTCGCAATTTGCTGCCTCGGCCTGCCGGCCGGGCACCCAGGTCGGCGTCGTCGAAGCAGAAGTCCTGGTGGCCGGAGAAGCGGCTGCGACAGGGCCCGTTCCGCTGTACAACCTCACACCCTCGCCAGGGCACGTGGCCACGCTGGGCGTACCCGAAGACGAGGATCGCTCGGTGCCACTGGCGATCCCTGCGCTGATCCAGCTGAGTTTGCGCCAGACGGGCTCCGCCTACGGTCTCACGGCCACTATCAGCGACCTCTCCACAGCGGCGCCGATCAAGCACGCGTCGCTGACGCTCTGGGGTGTCCCGGCGCAGCCAAGACACGACTCCAAGCGCTTTGGCCCCGGGGGCGAAGCGGGACAGGCCGTCGAAGCCACGGAAGCCACGGAAGTACCGTTCATGACCGACCCCACCGCGTGTCCCGCGGGGCCGCTGACGGGCACGTTGCGGATCACTTCGTGGGCTACAAGACAGACCGAAGCGGTGGCCACCGAACGGACGCAGACACTGCCACAGACCACGGGCTGTGAACGCCTGGAACTGTCACCGGCGCTGTCGGTGGCGGCGGCGCCGGCACAAGCCGACTCGCCGTCTCAATTCGACGTTGACCTGACCGTTGCCCAGAACGAGGAACCGTCCGAACTGGCCACGCCGAACCTGAAGGAAATCTCGATCGTGCTGCCGCAGGGCACATCGCTTTCGCCGTCGGCGGCCAACGACTTGCAAGCGTGTTCAGACGCGCAGCTGGCAGCCGACAGCTGCCCCAGCCAATCGATGATCGGATCGGCATCGGTCAGCTCCCCGCTGGCCCCTGAAGCGCTCACGGGCTCGATCTATCTGGCCACACCCACCGCGGCCGACCCGTACCGCATCTTCTTGACCGCCGCGGCCCAGAGCCTTTCGATTGTGCTCGTTGGCGAGATCGCGGCCGGCGCCGAAACGGGCCAGCTCACGGTCAAGGTCACAGAAGCACCCCAGCTTCCCCTCGGCGCATTGGACCTGAGCTTCTTCGGCGGCCCGCTCGCGGTCCTGGCGACGCCGCCACACTGCGGCACGACTGCCGTGGACGCCCTGGCCAGCACGTATGCCGCGCCGGGCGAACAGGTCCCGATCGTGGCCTCACTTGACATCGACGAATCCGGCCAGGGCGGCGCATGCCCGGCGGGCGTGCCCTTTGCCCCGCGCCTGACCGCCGGCGCGGGGACGGCAATCGCTGGGGCCTTCAGCCCATTCACGCTGAATGTCAGCCGCCAGGACGGTGAAGCAGACATCTCGACGATCTCCGCGCAGCTGCCCGCGGGCGTAATCGCGCAGCTCGCGGGGGTGCCGCGCTGTGAAGTGCCGCAGCTTGTGGTCTCGCTTACCAGTTGTCCGGCAACCACAGCGGTCGGTTCGGTCAGCGTTGTCGCGGGCGCAGGCTCTGAGCCACTCCAGCTGACGGGCACGGCCTACCTCACCGGCCCCGACGGGCACGCGCCCTTTGGACTTGCTCTGGTCGTGCCCGTCGACGCAGGCCCGTGGACTCTGGAAACGATCGTGCTGCGAGCACAGCTGCTGGTCAATCCGACAACGATGGCGCTCACGATCGCGACCGATCCGTTGCCGCAGGTTCTCGATGGCATCCCGCTGCGCCTACGCACCGTTGACGTGGCGATCAACCGGGCGCACTTCATGTTCAACCCGACCCACTGCCAACCCCAGAGCGTCACCGCCACGTTGCAGTCCAGCGAAGGCCAAACGGCGACCTCCACGGCTCCCTTCTACCTCGCTAGCTGCTCAAAGCTCCCGTTCAAGCCGACGCTTTCGCTCGCGGCGCAATCGGCCAAGCAAAGCACTGGACTTGCGATCAGGGCCAATGCGCCGGCAGGCCAGGCCAACCTGCGTTCCCTGAGCCTGTCCTTGCCCGCGCGGATCAGACCGCGCCTGAGCGCGATCGAGCACGCCTGTCCGGCCGCCACCTTCGCCGCGGCATCCACCGCCTGTCCCGCGAGCTCGATCGTTGGCAACGGCTCGATCACCTCGCCGGTACTCGCATCGCCTTTAACAGGGCCCGTGTATGTCGTATCCCATCGCTCGGCCTCGCCGCCGGGTTTGACGATGGCGCTTTCCGGGGAAGGGGTGCAGCTGGATGTGACAGGCACGATCGCCGTCTCCGGCGACCGTGCCCGCATCGTCAGCGCCTCGTTCTCCGAACTGCCCGACGTGCCGATCTCCACCTTCGCCTTGAACCTGGCGTTGGGCTCACAATCGCTGCTTTCGGCGCATACGAACCTGTGCGCGGGATCGCTGCCGGCCCCCTTCACCCTCGCCGCGCAAAACGGCGCCCGCCTTCAGGGCTCGCTCAAAATCGCAGTCATTGGCTGTCGCAAGCACGCAAAGCGCAAGCGTCACGCCGGAGCCAGGCAAGCGTCACGCCTGAGCCAGGCTACGCCGCGGGCAGCGCCGTGACGAATACGGTCCCGCTGAGTGTGCACACCGGCACCATGCTGTACGGGTTGGTGGCGATGTAGGCGTCCACGTAGGCAGCCTCCCTTTCGGTGCCGTTGACGGCATCGATGGACCCGCTGACCTCGCCGTCGCTGGAGTGCGTTTCGGTCCCTTCGTGGATGTCGGGAAGTTCGGCTATCACCTGTGCCGTGTTCGACGAGAACGCGAGATCCCTGATCGCCCCCGACGGGATCTCGGACTCTTCGACTGCATTCTGGGTCACGACGCCGGTCTCGGCGCGGGAGCCGCTGGGAACACTCAGCAGCAGCGCCGATGCCGTGGTACCTGGGCGCGACCCCTGACCGCAGCGGAAACTCAGTTCGATCTTCGCGGGCAGTTCGGTTTCTTTGAATTCGTGAAGTTCGGTATGTTCGGCAGCGGGACTGATTTCGTAGTCCAGCACCTGCGTGGTCTGTCCCACTGCGGGCATGCCCGGTTCACCGTCGGCGCCTTCGGGACCCGAGGGTCCGGTCGATCCTGTTTCGCCGGCAATGCCGCGATTGCCGGCGGCACCCTGCGGTCCCTGTGTGCCGAAGCCGGCCGGCCCGGTCGCGCCCTGCGGACCCTGGCTGCCTTCGCTTCCACGCCCACCGCGCAAGGCGGCGAGCACCTTCGGACTGATCTGCGCCTTGGACGTGATCAGGTAGTGCTTTGCCGCCCACGCTGCCCCGCTCATGGAGAACACAAGTGCGAACGTCGCCGCAATGTTGGCGTATGAGAGTAGTTGTCGCGGTTTGTGAAACATTGGTCTCCTGGTGGCTGTAGTGCGGTTCAGCGTGGCGTGATGAACGCGGTACCGCGCACTGCGCACGTGTACTGCGATCCGCCCGCCGCTTCGACGTACGCGTCAACGAGCACTGCATCCTGCGGTGTCGTGATCGCCGCGTCAATGTGACCGCGGTTGACGTACGGGGCGTTGGTGTTGGTTGGTAACGTGAAAATCGTCATCGCTTCGCCGCGACGATGTTCGGTTACGCGCCCATAGGACACACGCGCCGCGTCTGCCACAGGCGCACCGTTCAACTGCGTCGCGACCATACGTGCCTGCTCCTCGGTGCCCACAGGACCGGATACCGTCAGGTCGTCATTGCCGAAGATCAAAAAGTCCAAGCAAGTGAAATCCAGCGCGAGCCCGTTTGCGAGATGAAACAACGGAAACACCGCGAGCTGCACCAGTTCCGTGAGCGTTCCCGAGCGCTGGAAACTAACCGCATTGGCACCCGTGGCGCCGGTTGGGCCCGTGGGGCCTTCGACCCCCGTTGCGCCACGTTCGCCGATGCGCCCACGCTGTCCTTCCGGCCCGCGTGGTCCCGCCGCACCGGTCGCGCCGGCTTCGCCTTGGGGCCCCGTCGGCCCCGTTGCGCCGGGCGCACCGTCATCGTGCTTCAGCGTCTTGCGAACCTTGGGGCTGATCTGCTTGATCGAGGTGATCCGGTGGTGGTGGCCTGCCGCGCTCGCCCCAGGCCCGCCCGGGGCGCTCGTGGGACTGTCAAAGGCGCTCGCTGCCGTCGCGCCGGCGCTGAGATAGTGGCCGGCGGCCGCAAGCGCACCGCCACTGGCGCAAAGCAGCAACGCCAAGGTGGCGGCGATGTTGGCGTAGGAAAGGTGTCTGCGCAGTAACGAAAACACGATCAACTACCTCGAAGATTCAAGTCCCAGGGTAAACGGATTGCCCGGCCCCGACACCAGCTCGGTCAGGACGAGGCTGAACAGCTGGCTGGGTTTGGCTTCGCCATTGAGACACTCGATCGCGGGCAACCGCACGACCCCGTTGAAGGTCGGGTGCCGCACCAGTTCGCTGATGGACACCGTCGCCTGCAGCGGAAAGACAATGGGCGACTGGGTGTTGCAGGATACAGGCAGCGTCAGGCCGAACAGCGTGATGTCGTCCAGCCCAAGCGTGTCGGCGGCAGAACCGCTGATCTCAAAGTTCCCGCCCCCCGCTTCGGTGATCGTCGCCACAACGGGAGCCGACTGCTTGATGCTGACGGTGACGTCCGCGGGCAGAATGCCCAAAATCTTGACCGGCGCGGTGAAAGGAGGGCACTCGATGCTGCCCTGCAGAGACCCGGGAATCGTGGCTTCGCCGTTGAACCCGCAGGTTGCCGGCAGGGAGGCCACCTGACCCAGGCGCCCGGCTGTCAGCGATCCCAGCAGCCTCCAACCCGAGAGCGGCTCATGAGCTGGTTCGCGAGTGGTCGTGGTCGTCGTGGTCGTCGTGGTGGTTTCGCTGGTCGTGGTGGTCGTACTCGTCGCCGAGCTTTCGGTGGTCGTCGTCGTGGTGGACGCCGAGCTTTCGGTGGTCGTGGTGGTCGTGGGCACTTCCCCGACGATCGGAATCTCGCCCAGCACGACGGGACTGAGCGCCGTGCAGCCGATCCTGACGTGGTTCGCAAGACCTGCGGTCTTGCCTTCGCTGGTGTAGCCCGTCACGACCGACTGAATGCCCTTGCCCGTGACCTTCGTCTTGCCTTGAAAGCCGGCAGCGGTACTGATCGTGAGCGTCACGTCACTGCCAGGCGCCCCGGTCACCGTGATCGGCGCAAAGCTGTACGCGGATCCCGTCGCTTCGACGCCCGTCGGGATCACGAACAAACCCGCGGCTTCAGATTGCACCGGCGATTCAAAGGGTAGGCCCGACGGATATTCAGGTGGCACCGCGACGTTGATCGCGGTGCTCTTACCACCCAGCTGACCCCCGACCAGTTCGACTTCGAGCACCGTCGATCGGCCGCGCGCGATGATCGCGCCTTCACCGGCGAGCAGGGTATTCCAGGCTGCCGGAGTCGCAATGCTCGCGGTGGCGCCACGGAGCGTGACTTCTTCGCCGCGATTGACCGTCGCAGGTCCGAAGGCTGTGGTCTGGATCACCACATCGCCCAGTTCCTCGAGTTCGTTGGGCCCGAGCAAGCATTTGGCTTCAAAGGACGCCGAGTATTGGACTTCACCGGCCGCGCTGCCCGGCGCTGCAACCGCGGCAATGGCCGCCATCGCGCCAAGCGTCGCAAGCGCCGCAATCCACCCAAGCGGCCGAAGCCGTAAGCCGAAAACCATGCGTCTCCTCTGCTGCAATCAAGGCGCGGCCGAGTATCGAACCGGCTGCCTGTGCCTGCGGCCGTCCCTGCCGCACTGCACACATTCTCGCATAAGCACACGGCCGGCTCAAGGGCTGCGGAGTGGCAATCGCGGCTACCCGCCGCGAAGGCCCAGTGGGCCACCGCGGGGCAAATAAAAGGAGCGGCCGCCCGATGGGCGGCCGCTCCAGTTGCTGCTTGAGATCAGGCCGACGAGTCGGCCTTCACTGCGCTACCAGCTGATAGGCGCTGGCGGTGCAGTCGAGATGTTGATCTTGTCGCCGGAGCCAGATGCGACCTCGGAGACCAGCGGGCAGCCAATTCCACCCAGCAGGCCGCTGAGACCGGAACCGCTGGACTCAAACGATGGGATCGAGAACGTCTCGCTCAGTTCGATTGAACCTGTTGCGAACTCGTTCACGGGCCCTTCGATGTTGACCGGCAATTCGATCGGCTTCGAGGTCTTGCATTCAACACCGGGGATCGGCAGACCACCAACGGTGAGCGACTTGATGTACATCGTGTCGCCGCCCGTGGCGTGGACCGACAGCACACCGCTGTTGCTCAGCGAGCTGGTTCCGGAGACCGGACCGGTCGCCACGAGGTCACCGGAAGTGACCACCGAAATGCCGAACTCGGTGATGGTTTCCTTGAACGGCGGGATCGCGAGGTTACCCGTGATCTTGCCGCTCGTGAGGTCATCCGTGCTCGTCAGCGACGTGCCCGTCGGGATCTGGATCTTGAGACCGATCAGGCTACCCAGCCCGCTCGGTTCGATGTTGCCCTTGACTTCCCAACCCGGGAGTTCGACTTCAAGGTCGCCGGTCTCGGGCGTGGTGCGTGCATACGAGGGCAGCTGACCCTTCGAGTGCAGTCCGCACGTGCTCGGTGCCGGTTCGCCTGCGAGTCGTCCCGCGATCCACTTCATGACGTAGGGGACCATGGTCGGGTCGGTCAGGAGATGCTCACCCGGAGCAAGCTGGAAGTCGTCCGTCGTTCCCAGCGAACACCACGCCTGGTGGAGTTCAGCATCCTGGGCGACAGGCACGAGCTCATCGCGTGCACCGTGGTAGTGGTAGACCGGCACCGGGACCTTGAGGGTTCCCAGGAGCTGTTCTTCCACGAGGTGCTTGACCACCGGGTGTTCTGCTTCGAACGTTGCCAGCGTCGGTTCGCCTTCGATGTACTTGCTGAGGTTGACATCACGGAATTCGTTGATCGCCTGGAGGGCGCAAACGCTCGTGAGCTTTTCCTCGGCCTTGAGGCCTGCTTCGTTGGCGAATTCGGTCAGGTTGAATTCTGCCGGGTAGGCCTTGGTGAGGCCCACGATCGACATGAACACAAACCCGGCGCCAACGCCCCCGTTGTCGTAGTTCTCTACGGCATTGAGGTTCGATGGCACACCGCCGGCGGAGACGCCGATGATGTCGAGTTCAGGCGCGTAGCTCTGCTCGAGCTCTCCCGCCCAGCCCACGGCCTGGCCGCCCTGTGAGTAGCCCCACAGGATGATCGGGTTTGAACTTGAGACGCCGTCACCCGAGAGTTGCTCAGAGGCCTTGGCGATGTCCAGCACCGCGTGAGCCTCGTCGCGACCCGTGGTGTACGTCGAGACGGCACCCTTCGTGTATCCGTGGTAGTCGGTCACGTCGACCGCGTATCCGGCCTTCAACGCTGCGATCACAGCGCCGCCGTCGTACTCAGTGCCTGCCTGCATCTGCAGTGACGGAGCACATGACTGCGCCAGACCCTGCGTACCCTCGGCGTAGTCAATGACAGGGCGTGGGCCCTTGCCTGTCCACGCTGCGGTCGGGGTGATGATCGTGCCCGTGACGCAGTCCGGCGCGCCGGCAACGTTCTCGGACTGGTAGAGAACCGTCCAGGCCTTGTAGCCGGGGAGTGCCACGCCCAGGTTCAGCGTTGCGGGGTGGTACTCCTCGAGGTGGCCTGCGCCGCCGGTGCACGGACCCGAAGGTTCGTAGATCGCTGCGCCCGACGGTGCTTCAACCGGGCCAGACGCGCTGCTGGTCGTGGTCGTCGTAGTCGTCGTCGACGAGCTTGTAGTCGTCGTCGTCGTCTTCGGCTTCACGGTCAACACCGAGACGTTCGAGATCGTCGTGCCGTGCGTGTTCGTGAACACGGCCCGGAACTCGGCACCGTTCTGCGCTGCCACGGCTGGGCCGAAGTTGTACGGCGAGTACGTGGCACCCGTGAGTTCCAACCACGTCGCGCCGCCGTTGAAGGAGATCTGCCACTGCAGTGCGGGCGGATCGCCGGCTTCGGCTTCCTCGATGATGTTTTCACCTTCGGTGAGCACCAGCGACGGAGCTGGCTGCTTCGTGATCACCGGCACGCCACTTGCTGACGTTGTCGTCGTCGTCGTCGGCACCGTGGTGGTGGTCGTCGTCGTCGGCTTCGTCGTCGTG
>CAJCHW010000062.1 GCA_903970125.1 Chlamydiota bacterium | reverse complement strand
TCGTCGTAGGCCAGCAACAGCGAGACCTGCCGATGGCGACCAAGCGCGCTACTCGGCGGCGGTGCGGGCGCGACGCAGCGAGACCGCGGGGATCGGCGGGATGCAAGGCCGCGGGCAGCGGCAACCTCGCGTGCCCCGATCACGCGCCCGTGGGGATGCTCACGCTGCAGCGCCACCGCGACCCGTGCCCGGTGGGCAAAGGTTGCCGCCGAGTTGTAGTTGACCGAGCAGACGCGCAGGTGGGAAAGGCCCGCGACACGCAGGCCGGCGCCCGTGGCCCAGCAGAGCTCGCCCTCAGTGCGCAGAATTCGTCCACACTGCACGAGCCCCTGGCCGATGGCTTGCGCAATTCGATCGCGCGTGTCTCTTTCGCTGGTCCCGAGATGCGATGCGACGGTGTCCACGGCGACCACACCCCAGCGGCCGATCCAGGCGACCATGGGGTGCAGGTCGGAGATCGTGGCCCTGGACCGGTTGGCCGGCGCGCCGGCGTTGGCGATTGCGTGCGGCCGGTAGTAAGGGCGCCGCCGGATGCGCGGCACGTCGCAGCCGGCCAGCTCGACGACCACGATCCGCTCCTTCGCGCCGGCTGCCTCGATCGCAGAAGCGAGCGGCTCAAGCAGCTCGGGCGCCGCGAGATACATGACCGCAGCGACGCCCGCGCAGTGTTTCCAGGCGACGCAGATCGCCTCAAGCCAAGGTTGGCTCTTTCGCGTCAGCTCAACCTCAACCGCCACGGGCAAGCCGCCGGATGGCGCCCTCGGGACGACCAGCAGGTCCGGCCGTTTGTATCCACCGCCATGGTGATGGACGTATGGTCGCGTTGAGGGGCCCCAGCGCCGTTGGCGTGAGCTGCGCATATCGCGTTCCAACTCGCGCTCGCTGAGCACTTCGTGCGCTGAGCCAAACCGGCGCTGTAACCACACGGCAGTTGAGGCGACTGCACGCAGGTGCCCCTCTGCCCGCGGCGATGCCGAACACACCTTCAGCCCCGGAATTGCAGCGGCACGCAGTCCCGCGGCAGTCGCGACCCACAGAGCCGGCTCGGCAACAAGCACGCCGGTCATGCGTAGGAGCCCCGCTTCACGCAGGTTGTCAAGCACTGCAAGGACAGCGGTTTCGGTCAGGCCGAAGGCGAGGCTCAGGTTCTCGGCCGTGGCAACGCCGTAGCGCGCGATCCAGCCAAGCAGCTGGAGGCCGGGCTCAGCGGGGGCTGGGACAGTCCGGGAAGACGCAGACGCGCGCCCGGCGTACAGGCGATCCATAGGAATCCTCCGTGTTCGAGTTGACAAGCGCGCGGGCATGGGCACGGGCCCAAAGAGACAGCCGCGGCGCGGCCTCACGATGAGTGCAGGCTGCCACGCTCAACGAGCGGGCTATGTGAAATCAGCAGACTGACGGCTCAGGGCAAGGGGAAAATGAAGGCGCGCAGCGTAGCGCCCGGGCACGGGCGGTCGCAGCCGGGGCCTTTCGGCGCCCCCATGACTGCAAGTGCCTGTGGGCGTTGGCGCCCGAAACGCGGCGCCCAGCGCGCGCACATGCCCCGCAAGCTGCAGCTTGGCGCGCCGAGTACGCGGCCCGGACTGCACGCTCAACTACGCGGCGGCCGGGGCGACTGCACGATCGGCGGCCGCAACTGCACCAAAAGCTTGGGCAGATCGCGAGCGTTTGGCTGCCGGTTGCGCTCCGGATCGACTTCGCACCGAGCTCGACGGCCGTGACGGCCGTCGCGCGGTCAGGTCAGTGGTGCGCGTGTCGCGTCGCGCGCTTGAGCGTCTTCGGTGTGGCGCGCTTGACCGTCTTGGCAACGGGAGCCGTCAGGGGCAGGCCCAGCGCCTGATCGACAGTCTGCTCGATCGATGGCGCATCGGTGAAGCCGGCAACAGCGCTGACTTGCCCGCTCGGCGTGATCATCAAAATCGTCGGCGTTTCGGCAATCAGGATCTTGTGGGTCCAGGTGCCGAGTTCGCCGACCTGTGTGGGCAGCGCGTAATGGACGTCAACCCGGGTGTGCAACACGCCCGCGGCACTCGCAACTTGCTGTTGCACGTACTGATCGACCTTCGACTTGGGCTCCCAGAAGAGGACGAGCACCATCTTGCCGGCGCTCAGCTGGCTTTCAATTTCGCCGGAGACACCGGCGGCGTGGCTCGTGCTGGGCGTCACCGCGGTCGGGGTCGGCGTCACGGTCGCCGGCTTGGTCGCTGTGGCCGACGCTGGATGGCTGGGCGCCGCTGCATTGTGGGTGACAGCCGGGGCCGTGTGGTGGACCACAGTCACTGGGGACGTGTGATGAACGACCGCAGTCGGGGTCTTGGGGTGGGTGACCGGGACCGCGGCGGCGGCGTGATGAACGACAGGCGCCGACGTTGAATGGCGGGTGGTGGGTGCCGCGACTGGGTGATGCCTCGTCGGCACCGCGCTTGCGTGGTGCGTGGCCTTCGTGACCGCGTGGTGGGTCGGGGCGGCTACGGCCGGGTGGCTGGGAGTAACCGGCGCAGCCTTGACGGGCGCCGGGCGATGCAGCACAAGCGTGGGATGGGTAACGGGCGCGGTTGCTTCCGACGTGCTTGAGCTGGAACTGATCAGGCTGTGGAGCACTGCGACCCACAACACGGCCACAAGCAGGACCGCCAGAATGGCGAACTGGTAGGGGCGGGGCAGGCGAGACAGGGAAAGACTCGACATCGCTTCCTTGTTTCGGCAGATAGGGCCGCGGAGTTGAGGGGCAAATGTGTCGATGGACGCTCGGTGTCACCCCCGTCGGTGTCATGTCAACCACCAGACTCGACCCGTAGACCCCGCTTCGGCCACCGCGCGGGCGCGCGAGGACGCCCAAGGCTCCTAGCCGCTGACCTGGCGCAGGCCCAGATCGCGCAGCTGCACGGGATCCACGGGCGCGGGGGCCCCGCTGAGGGGGTCAAGCCCGGAGGCGGTCTTGGGAAAGGCGATCACGTCCCGGATCGACTGCTTGGCAGCGCACAGCGCGACGATCCGGTCGATGCCCAAAGCGATGCCGCCGTGCGGTGGCGCGCCGTACGCGAGTGCGTCAAGCAAGAAGCCAAAGCGCGTCCTGGCCTGCTCGGCGTCGATGCCGATTGCGTCGAGCACGGCACGCTGCACCTGCACCTGATGGTTACGGATCGAGCCGCCGCCGATCTCGACGCCATCGAGCACAAGGTCGTAGGCGCGGGAGCGCGCGCTTGCGGCGTTGGCAACATCAAAGGGTCCGTCCGGCGCAGTGAAAGGATGGTGCAGGGCCTGCAGTCGGCCTTCCTCGGCGTTGTACTCGAACATCGGGAACCCGACGACCCACAGCAGCTCGTGCGCACCGTCTGCGATCAGGCCGAAACGCGCAGCCAGCTCCAGCCGCAGTGCGCCAAGCGCGGCGGCCGCGGTTGACGGCTGGTCGGCGACGAAGAGCAACAGGTCACCGGTACCGGCGCCGAGCTCCTCATCGACGGCGGCAATCTGCTCCCGGCTGAAGAACTTCTCAAGGTTTCCGCGCCAAGCCGTCCCGCCGTCGTCGGCATAGATCGGGGCAACCGCCTTTGCCCCATGGCGCTGAACGACCTCGTTGAGACCATCGAGTTCCGCGCGCGACATCTGGCGCGTGCCGGCGTTGAAGGCTCTGACGACGCCACCGGACGACAACACGGACTCAAAAACCTTGAACTCGGAGCCGCGCACGAGCTCGGAGACGTCGTGGATCTCAAGGCCAAAGCGGGTGTCCGGCCGATCGTTGCCAAACCGGAGCATCGCGTCGTCGTAGTCCAGGCGTGGCCACGGCGGCGGTGCAACGGCCATGCCGGCGTGCGCAAGCACGGGCGCCATCACAGCCTCAGCGACCGCGATCACGTCGTCCTCGGTCACAAAGGCCATCTCGAGGTCCAGCTGTGTGAACTCCGGCTGGCGGTCGGCGCGCAGGTCCTCGTCGCGGAAACAGCGGGCGATCTGGAAGTAGCGTTCGAAGCCGCCGATCATCAGCAGCTGCTTGAACAGCTGGGGCGATTGCGGCAGCGCATACCAGTTGCCCCGCGAAAGGCGGCTTGGCACAAGAAAGTCGCGCGCGCCCTCAGGCGTCGAGCGTGTCAGGATGGGCGTCTCGATCTCGAGGAAATCACCCGCGTCGAGAGTCGTGCGCATCAGCGTCACGAGCTCGTGACGCAGTTGCAGCGCCGATGCCATCGATGCGCGCCGCAGGTCGACGGGGCGATGACGCAGGCGAATGAGCTCGTCCACGGGGGTCTCCTCGTCGACCTCAAAAGGCGGAGTCTGCGCCTCGGCGAGCACCTCCACGCTCCGAACCTCGAGCTCGATCTGGCCGGTGGCGAGGTTCGGGTTGACGTTCTCGGGGGCGCGGCGAACGACGGTGCCCGTGGCGCTGAGCACAAACTCGGGTCGCAGCGTGTGGGCGACGGCATGAGCATCGGGCTGCTCGGGGTGAAAGACGAGCTGCAAAAGGCCGGAGCGATCACGGAGGTCGATGAAGACCACGCCACCGTGATCGCGGCGGCGATGCACCCACCCGGCGACGCGCACCTGGTGGCCCTCCTGCTCGGCGCCGAGTGCGTCGCACCAGGTGTCCCTATAGACGTTCTTGGGAGGCGGCTGTTTCACACCATGTCCCGCAATCCGCGCAGCACGGCGTGCACGATCGCATCGCTGGCGACGTCCTCCTGGCGACCGCTCTGCATGTCCTTGAGCACGCTCTGCGGGTCATCCAGGATGGCGACGTAGCGGGCTTTGAGCCTGTCGGCGTGGCCCAGCTGGCGTTTGAGTGCCCGGCCGGCGAGCTCCATCTGCGCCGCAAGTCCGGCGGAGCGGGCGAGCTGCACGAGCGCAAACGCGCGCGCGCGCAGGTGCGGCTCGGTGAAGGCCACAAATAGATCGACGGCGGCCGCGGGTGCCTGCTGGTCGGCAGCGCCGGAGGCGATCAAAATTCGCTCGATCCCCGCCGCCCAGCCCATGGCGGGAGTCTGCGGCCCGCCGAGAACCTCGACAAGGCGGTCGTAGCGCCCGCCGCCTCCCACGCCACTCTGGGCGCCGAGCGCATCGGAGGTCAGCTCGAAGACGGTGCGGGTGTAGTAATCCAGGCCGCGCACGAGCGTGGAATCGATTTCGTAGCGAACCTCGGCCGCATCGAGCAACTCGCGCACGGCCGCAAAATGCTCGGCGTCGGGCGCGCTGAGACAGTCGAGCAGGCGCGGGGCGTCGGCCATCACTGCCCTCGTCGCCTCGTGCTGGGAATCAAAGGCGCGCAACGGATTGGCGCCGATGCGGTCCCTGACCTCGGGCGCAAGCCGGTCGGAGTGCGTTTGCAGGTAGTCCTGCAAACGCTCGCGGTACTCGCTGCGGCTGTCGGCGTCCCCCAGGCTCGCCAGGCGCAGGCGCACATCGCCGACGCCGAGCTCGGCAAGCAGCGTGCACAACAGCACAATCGATTCGGCATCCACGGCGGGGTCGTCAGAACCAAGTGCCTCGGCGCCGATCTGCCAGAACTGCCGGTAGCGGCCGGCCTGGGCGCGCTCGTAGCGAAAGAAGCTCGACAGGTACCAGAGCTTTACGGGCGCGGGGCGCTTGTGCATACCGTGCTCGAGATAGGCACGGCAAACGGGCGCGGTGCCCTCAGGCCGGAGTGTCAGTGAGCGTCCGGACCCATCGGTGAGCGTGTACATCTCCTTTTGCACGATGTCCGTCGATGCCCCCACCCCACGGGCAAACAGGTCCGTGTGCTCGAAGGCTGGGGTCTCGATGCGCTCATATCCCGCTCCCTCGAGGATCGCGCGCGCTCGTGCCTCAAGCGCGGCCCGCGCCACGGATTGCCCGGGCAGGACGTCATAGGTACCCCGGGGCGCCTTGATCGTGTCGGGGCTCAACGCAAGTTGGAGCTGCCCACGGCGGGCGCGGGCGTGGCAGGCGCCGAGTGCGTCTTGCCGGCACCGTCAAGTGCCGCAGCGCCATCGCGGTCCTGGCTTGATACGCGCTCGCGCAACTGCTCCAGGAAAGGATTGGTGGCCAGCTCGCGGCCGAGCGTCGTGGTGCCCATGTGACCGGGATAGACACGGGTCTCGCCGGCAAAGCGCGACATCAGCGTGGCAATGGAGCTCTCCAGTACCCCCCAGTCGCCGCCGGGAAGATCGACGCGGCCCACGGAGCCGACGAAGAGCACGTCGCCGGAGAAGAGCGCGACGCTGTGGGCGGCACCGCCGTCCGCGGGCGCAGCGTCGGAAGCCGCGGACGAGACCGCGAAGGTGAGATGGCCGGGGCTGTGGCCGGGAGTTGACAGAACCTCGATCCGCATGCCTGCGATGTCAAGCTGCTCACCACCGCTGAGCACGTGATCGGCCTCGTAGCCCTCGAAGGGACCAAAGCCAGGGAACGTAAAGCTGTTGATATCTGCAAGCGCGATCCGCTCAGCCTCGGGACACCACACCGGTGCCCCAGTGGCGCGGGCCATGGCGGCGACAGCACCGATGTGGTCAAAGTGGCAGTGGGTGACCAGGATCGCCTTGACCTCAACCGCCAGTGCCGCCAGCGCTCCGAGCAGCCGCTGGGGCTCTTCGCCGGGATCAACCAGCACACACTCGGGCGCGGTCGCGTGTGTGCGCACGATGTAGCCGTTGGTCTGCACAGGCCCGAGCATGAGACCGTGTATGTCCAGTGTGCTCACGGTCCCACCTTGCCGCTGGAGATCCGTTGGCTTTTCCTGCGCATACGGCGCTTGTACAACCACAGGTCCATGTAGTACCCGGCGGGTACGTACACGATCAGCACAATCGGGAGCAGGACGATCCCGACGAGCACCTTCATCTTCAACAGCAGCACACCCACGGCGATCACGGCCACCGAGGCGGTCAGGGCCCTTACGAACGCGCCTTGCCACGTTGGTGGGCGGTCCATCCTTGCCTGCCGGTTCTGGCGGTCCCGGGTCTTCTTGTCGGTCTTGCCCTTCTCCTCGGCGGTCGGCTTGCGGCCGGTGCGCCCGCGCGCCACCACAACGCCGGCGGCGTTGCCCCTGTGCTTGGTCTGGCGCTTGCGCTTTGTTGGAGCCACCACGACAAGCCTACTGGCATGCCGCGGCCGCGGCAGGCGCTCAGCTTTCGCCGAGCACGTTCTCGATCACATGCTTGGCGGGATCGAAACCGGGCATGGGAAGCTCCGCGGGAAATCCAATCATCGCGACCTGCGGCGTGAGCCCCACCAACTCGGCGCTCGCCACGGTCGCATATTGGGCCACGGCGTCGACCACGGTCGCGAGCGCCACCGTGGCGGGGTCCTCGACGTTGGTCGAAACCTGCGCGATCGGATTGCGCCCATCGGAATGGGCAACCAGAGCAACACCGATCGCGCGCACTCCGGGCAGCCCCTCGCTGCCGCCGTCGCGCACCAATGCGGCAATCCGCTGGGCATCTTGCAGCGTCGCGGGGGACGCGAGCTGGAGGTTGAACGCGACAAGCGGTGGCCGCGCGGCGACAAGCGCAGCGCCGGCGCTGGGGTGAACACGCGCCGGGCCAAAGTCCGGCAGACAGTCACCGCTGGCCACCCTCGCACCAAGGCCCTCGGCTCCCCCGCGCCGCAACTGCGCGCGTGTGCGACCGCCGGCGAGGGGGCCGTATAAAAAGACCGGGATGTTCAGCTCGTGCCCGATGCGATCAGCGACGACGAGCGCTTCGGCGCACGCCGCCCCGCGCCTGGTGCCGTCGAGATAGACGATCGGTGTCACGTCGAGCGCACCCACGTGCGGGTGGACACCACGGCCGTCGCGAATATCAACGCGCTCGGCCACTAGGCGCGCACCGGCAAGCAGAGCGTTGGCGAGCATCCCGGGCTCGCCCGCGAGGGTGTAGACCGAACGCTGGTGGCTTGAGTCCGAGTGCACATCCAGCAGACGCACTCCGGGGCTCTCGGCGAAGGCCGTACCTATGGCCTGGATCGTGTCCTGCTCGCCACCCTCGGAGACATTCGGAACGGCGAGAAGGTTTGGCATGCGATGTATGTATCCGATCGGGCGGTCTCGACGGCCCCTGGACGGTCCTTGAGCAACCGCTCGGCGGCGGCGCCCCGGCACCGGCCCGGCACCGGCCCACCACTGGCCGAGCTCATGCCATTGACGTCGGCACTGGTATAACGCTCGACAGCGGATGCCGCCCACGTGTCCGGAGAATGATGGAGTCCTCGGCCAAATATCCCGGAGTGACCAACGGCGACGGCTATGCGGTCGGCAATCTCGACGACCTAGGCGAGGGGCCCGGCTTCCGCAAGCTTCGCGACGGGCTCGGGGTGACGGCGTTCGGAGTCAACGCGATCGTGATGCCGCCGGGTATAGAAACCGGCTTCCACTACCACGAGCGCCAGCAGGAGCTCTACTTCGTGCATCGCGGCAACGTCGAGATCGAGTTCGGGGATGGCACGGTGCACCAACTGCGCGAGGGGAGCTTGGCGCGCGTCGACCCGGCTACGCTGCGCAAGATCCGCAACGCCGGCGAGGTGGAGGCTGTCTACGTGATCGCGGGTGGCAAGGACGGCTACGTCGGCAAGGACGGCCAAGCGCCACCGGACGAAGAGCGGATCAGGCAGATTCCGGATCACGCCTGACGCGACCCGCGCTTCGGTATGGTGCGCACACTGGTCGTGCGACCGCCCGGGGCAAGGGGCGCGAGCGTTCGATCGCGACATAAAAGCCCAGCGATTGGGCGCAGCGCCGGAGTAGCTCAGCTGGTTAGAGCAGCGGAATCATAATCCGCGTGTCGGGGGTTCGAGTCCCTCCTCCGGCACTTAGAAGTGGCTGGAAATGGGGGTGTTTTGGGGGACGGCCGGGACGCTGTGGTAGTCCAAAACGGGAAAACGATCCCGGATCGATCCCGAAGCGTTTAAGGCCAAGACTGCCGCGGGGACGCCGAAACCGGGCGTGGACGAGGCATCGCATGCGCCCGGGCTCGTTGCTCTCCGCGTCCCGGGATCGAGGGTTCCGTGCGATACGCAGCCTCCCGTCGAAGTCGGAACCTGCGCCCATGCAAGACGACGCCGACCGGCGCCCGCGACGTTCCTACGATGGGGTCGATGCAAACCCCTGTGAGTTCACGGCCGCAACCCGAAGACTTCAAGACAGGCGCCGAATACCGCTGGGCGCACAAGCTGTTGAAGCGCAAGCACGGCGGTTCGCTGTTCGCCAACGTGGCGGTGGCCGCGATCGCGGGCGAGATCACCGGGTCGCCGGTCGCGGTGGTGGGCTTCATAGCGTTAGCGTTCGTGGTGGCGCTCGCGCGGCGCCACCGGTAGCCCGCTTTGGCACGCAGCGCCCGCCTCGGGATTCGCGCTGCCAATTACGCCGCAGGCAACTGTTGCGCGAGCGCAGCCGCGATCGCGCTGACCTGCTCCGCTGCTATCGGGCCAGGGCTGTTGAGGCGTTTGGCCAGGCGGCGGGGGTAGTAAAGCGGGTAGCCCCGGATCTCCAGCGTCCGGAGGATCGGAAGCCCGACATCTGCGAAAGCCCCCTCGGGCACCAGAAAGCAGAGGCATCCATGAACCGGGGCGTCGGCGCCAATGCTCGCCAGTGCCTCGCGGACGACCGACACCTGGCTGTCGAGCCCGTCGATGAGCTTGGTCCGATCCCGGCCGGCGATCTTGAGCTTGGGCGCGCCGAAGAGCGGGGCCTGCACGACGACCTTGCCGCGATACCGCTTGGCATCGATCACGTATACGCCGGATGCGGCCACGGCGATGTGATCGATGTTGGTTCGGCTGCCGGGAACTTTCCGGTCGTTGAGCAGCAACGCCGCTGGGGAGCGCTTCGCCAGCGAAGCAGCGAGCAGTTCCTCGCCCCCTGCGCCCGTGTTCCAATGTTTCTCTTCGGCGGCCAAGCGCTTCTCCTGGGCGGACGGGCCTATCAGTGCGTGGATTAGCCGGGCGCCGGCGCCCTTGGGCTCTGCCTGCAGCCGCCGTTCCTGTTTGCGTTCGGCCTCGCGGCGCGCGCTACGTCCGGCTACGCCGGAATCGAAGGCTTCGAAATCGGGCATCACCGGCGGGATCGGCAGCTGTGGTGTGTG
>CAJCHW010000061.1 GCA_903970125.1 Chlamydiota bacterium | reverse complement strand
GATCATCCTCCCCGACGGGGAGCGTGCGAACATTCTGCATGGCGTGCCTTCCTTTCCCGCCTCACGGCGGTCGGTCTTGATCAACCGGGAAGGTACGCCGCCTTCCTCTTCACGCGCATCCACAACTTCTGGGTATAGCTCCACACCTCCCTCTCCGTGCGGCATTCCGCGCGTCCGCTGAGCGCCTGGCCTATAGTGCGCCGTCGTGACCGCGGTGCGTGCCAGCGGCCTGGTCAAGCGCTTTGAGACGACCTGCGCCGTAGACGGGGTCGATCTCGTTATCGACGAGGGCGAAGTGCGGGGCCTGCTTGGTCCCAATGGCGCTGGCAAGACGACGCTGCTGCGGATGCTCTTCGGACTGGTCGCCCCGGACTCCGGCACGATCGAGCTGTTCGGCCGCGCATTTGACCCGGCCGATTCCAAATCGCTTGCGGGCGTTGCCGGCTTCGTGGAGGTTCCGAGCTTCTATCCGTACCTGACGGGTCAGGCCAACCTGGAGCTGCTGGCGAAGCTTGACGACGGCGATGCCAACTCGCGGATCGATGCTGTGCTGGACAGGGTTGGCCTGGCGGGACGCGGCGGCGATCGGGTCAGCGGCTACTCGACTGGCATGCGCCAGCGGCTGGGGATCGCGGCAGCGTTGTTGCGTGCGCCGCAGTTGCTGCTGCTCGACGAGCCGACGGCGGGACTTGACCCCGCGGGGCTGCGCGAGACGGCGGCACTGGTGCGCCAGCTGTCGGCCGAAGGCACGGCAATTCTGCTCAGCAGTCACCAGATTGGTGAGGTCGAGGGAATCTGTGACGGCTTCACATTCATGCGCCACGGCAGGGTCGTGTGGGACGGGACCGCCGAGCAGCTGCGCGGGCAGGCACCGGCCGGTGCCTATGCGCTGAGCACGAGCGATGATGCGCACGCACTTGCCCTCGCCGCCGGTCATGCAGGCGTCTCGATCATCGACGGCCCCGACGGCAGGCTGACGATCACGGCGCTTGAGGGCGCGCTTGACCCCTACGTGGTGGCACTTGGCAAGGAGGGCGTGGCGGTTCGCCGCCTGGAGCTGCTCGTCAGCCCGCTGGAGGCCATGTTTTTCGCGCTCACCAGCGACTCGGCAGATGGCACGGATGAGACCTACGCGCTGGCCGGCTCTACCCGTGCGCATACGTGATGGCCACGTCGACGCTGTCAATCGGCAAAGCGCCGGCGCTGCGGGCCCGCCCCGCTGCCAGGGGCATTTGGAACGTCTACAGCGCCGAGCAGCGCAAACTACGCGCGCAGCTGGCGATCCGGCTGCTGGCGCTGGTGTGTGCGCTGGCCCCGTTTGCATTCGCCGCAGTGCTCAAGATCCAGACCGGTAGCCCGGCGGACACGCTCTTCGGCGTGTGGGTGCATTCCTCGGGTTATGCGATCCCGCTGGTGGTGCTCGGCTTCGGTGGCTCCTGGGGCTTTCCGCTGCTCGCCGGGATCGTCGCGGGCGACATCTTCTCCGGCGAGGACCGCTACGGGACATGGAAGACGGTTCTGACCCGCTCTGCCAGCCGCGGTGAGGTCTTTGTGGGCAAGTTGCTTGCAGCGACCGTGTTCACACTCGCACTTGCGATGTTGGCGATGCTCGCGAGCGTGCTCGCGGGCGTGCTGCTGGTTGGCGATCAGTCGCTGGTCGGGCTCAACGGCACGCTGATCTCGCCTGCGGAAGCGTTGGCGCTGGTGGTGGCCAGCTGGTTACTGTGCGCGCCCACGGTGCTCGCGTTTGCGGCCATGGCCGTTTTGTTCTCGGTTGCCACGCGCAACGGCATCATGGGTGTGATCGGCCCCAGCCTGGCGGGACTGGCGATGCAACTGCTCGCGCTCGTGGGCGCGGGCGTCTGGGTCCACATGCTGCTGGTGGCCTCCGCGTTTAACACGTGGCACGCGTTGTTCACAGCACATACGTTCTATGGCCCCTTGGCTGTTGGGCTTGTCGTGTGTGTGGTCTGGGCGGCGGTCTGCATCGCGATCTCCTGGCGCATGCTTGCGGGGCGCGATTTTGCGGGCGTCGCAGTCGTGCGCAGGCCCGGCTGGGTGATGCCGACCAGGGTTGTGCTCACAGCCGCGGCCGTGATCGCTTTGCTTGCGGTGGCGAGCAATTGGGGACCCGCGGGCGTCACTGCCTCGCGTCTGCAGGCCAGCCTGGTGCCCAACTTCACCAACCTCACGTTCTTGCAGCAGCGGCTGCTGGGGCGCGCGATCCGCCCGTCGTCAAAGCTTGAGGTGCGCCCCGTGTGCAGCCGCCGTGGCAGCGCGCCCGATGGCCCTGGCGAATGGTCCTGCGCCTTGGAAGTCTACGTTCCCACGTTTGGCTCGGTGCCGTACCAGCAGACGCCGGTCACCTATGACGTGAGTGTCGAGTCAGACGGCTGCTACAAGGCAGAGTCGCCGCCCACTTTCGTGGGCGCCCAGACGATGCGCGACGCACACGGCCAGATGGTCGTGAACCCGCTTTTCACGATCTACGGGTGCTTCAACACGATCTGACGCAGGTGCAGGGTATTGCCTTGCGGGCGGCCAATATAGAAAGCGGCCATGACTGTCGATGACAGCCACTCGCGCACCACACCGCGCTACCCACCGGCGCCGGGCGCGCCACCGACGCCACCGCCACGGCTTGCTGGGTCCGGGCCCACGGCGGAGGTCCCACGGTACAAGCGCTACCGGGCAGCCCGGCTGCTGCTGCCGCGCGCCGGCGCGGAAGACCCTTCGGTCGCCGCGCAAAGGCTGCGTGGCCACGGCTCGGGAGTTCCGCCGGCGCGGCGCCGGCGGTGGATCTCGCCCAGCCGGCCGACACCCAAGCGCGTCCTCGTGGGCGTGGTCGCGCTCGTGTTCGGATGGCTGCTGCTCTCGCTCGTTCTCTTCTTGGTGAGCTCGCACTTTGAGCGCACGCCGCTGCCAACTGATGTCGCAGCGGTACTTGACCCGGCCGGTAACCCGCTGACATCGACAAACAACATCCTCGTGCTCGGCTCTGACCGGCGGCAGAAGGACAGCCTGGAACCCGGCGCCGAAACCACGGGCTTCGGTCGCTCGGACTCGATCATGCTGATCCGCACGGGCGCAGGCGCCGCGGCACGCCTGTCGATCCCGCGTGACACGGTTATCGAAATACCGGGACACGGCTTGCAGAAGATCAACGCTGCGCATGAGTACGGCGGCCCGGCGGAGTCTGTTTCGGTGATCAGGCACTGGCTTGGCATACCGATCAACCACGTCGTGGAAGTGAACTTCGAAAACTTCCCACAGCTGATCGAAGCGATGGGCGGTGTCACGTACACGGGCGGCTGTGTGCTCTCAAATCTCGATGGCGGCTCCTCCGACGGCGGCTTCACGCTGCGGCTGAGTGCCGGCTCGCACCACCTCGATGGCAAGCAGGCGCTGGCGCTCGCGCGCACGCGCGAGAACCTGTGTGCACCCAACGAGTCAGACATCCAGCGCGAGGAACATCAGCAGGTGCTCTTTACGGACATGAAGAATCAGCTGCTGTCGCCGATGAGCTTTCTGCGCCTGCCCTGGATCGCCTGGAGCACCCCGCCGGCAATCATCTCGGACATGAGCGGAGAGGAACTGCTGGCGATGTTCGCCGCGCTGACGGTCACGGGCACGCCGCCGACGCGCGTGCTGTTGCCCACGGGACAGATCACGCTGCCCAGCGGCGAAGACGGCCTCACGATCTCAGAAGCGGCACGCCGCGCCGACGTAGCGCGCTTTATGAGCGGCTGAAGCGCGCGGCCTCGTCAGAGCCGCCTGTGGCGTTGCCGGCACTGTAGGAATGTGCGCCCACGCCTGCAAGCTTGCCCGCGTCCACGATCAGGTATTCGTCGCGGATGGGGCGGTCGGCAAACCAGCACTCAAGGATCTCGCGCACCCCGGCGGCGTACCGAGCCTGGGCCGAAAGGCTGGTCCCGGAGACGTGCGGCGTCATGCCGTGGTGGGGCATCGTGCGCCAGGGATGGTCCTTCGGGGCGGGCTGCGGAAACCAGACGTCGCCGGCGTAACCGGCGAGCTGGCCGCTCGCGCAGGCCTGCGCCACGGCGTTGGGATCGCAGATCTTGCCGCGGGCGGTGTTGACGAGGTAGGACCCACGCTTCATCGTGCCGATCAGCTCGGCGTCAAACAGGCCTTCGGTTTCGGGGTGCAAGGGGGCATTGATGGTGACCACATCGCACACGCCCACCATCGAGGCGGCGTCGGGATGGTAGGTGAGGCCGAGCTGCTGCTCGACCTCGGCGGGAAGGCGGTGGCGGTCGGTGTAGTGCAGGCCGACCTCAAACGGCGCCAGGCGCCGCAGCACGCCGGCGCCGATGCGACCGGCGCCGACGCTGCCGACCTGCATGCCCTCCAGGTCATAGGAGCGCGCAGCGCAGTCAGCGATGTTCCAGCCGCCATCGACGACCCACTGATAGGAGGGGATGTAGTTGCGCACGAGCGCCAAAATCATCATCACCACGTGCTCGGCCACGCTGATGCTGTTGCAGTATGTGACCTCGGCCACGGTGATGTTGCGCTCGATCGCTGCTTGCAGATCGGTGTGGTCGGATCCGATCCCGGCAGTCACCACGAGCTTGAGCTCTGGCGCCTTCGCGATCCGCTCCGCTGTCAGGTATGCGGGCCAGAAGGGCTGGGAGATCACGATCTCTGCCGTGGGTAGCTCCTGCTCGAACTCGGAGCCGGGCCCGTCCTTGTCGGAGGTCACGGTCAGCCGATGGCCGCTTGCCTCCAAAAAGCGCCGCAGACCGAGCTCGCCGGAAACACTGCCCAGCAGCTCGCCGGGCTTGAAATCGATCGCTTCGGGTGTGGGCGTCGTCTGCCCATCGTGATAGCGCGCGATCTTGGGAATCTCGTCGCGGGCATTGGCGGGCGGGTACCCGTCAACTGGATCGTCATAGAGCACGCACAGAACGTTGGCCAACGCCATCCCCTCCCCGAGGTCTCATTGGGGCCCTCTTTGCGGGCCAAGCACACGCGCGGGCACTCTAACGCGCTGCCCACGGCGCTGTGTCGCGCCGTCGCAAGGCGCCACCGTCGTGCCCATGGTGGAAGGCTGGTTCGGCGCGTCAAGGCACGGCGATGCTGAACGCAACTTCTTCGGAGCGCGATGTCCCCGATGGGGAGGCGAGGAAGGTTTCAACCTTGTATTCACCACTCGCGCATGCGTCTGGTTCGGCGGCGGGCTGGGCGTTTACAACTGCGACTGGGGCAGCTTCGGGCGCTTGTCTGCCAAAGGAGGACTCACCCGATGCGATCGCCGGTTCGGTCGCGGGATTGATGCCTGCGGCGGGGGCTAGGCAGTACACCCCCATCCTCAGTTCACCCGGCCTCGGTTCACGCGACAGGCGCTTCACGGTCAAAAACCCGTGTGTGAGCGTCGGGACCAGTTCAAGCGATCCGCTTTTGAGGCTCACAACGGCATATGCGCGGGCGCTGCCGGCGGCGCCGGTGGGCCCCGTCGCGCCGGTGTCTCCGGTTGTGCCCTTGGACCCACGGTTGCCGCGCGTGCCCACAAAACCCCGCGGGCCCGTTCGCCCTGCTGGACCGGCAGCGCCGGTGATCGCGCACAGGACCACGCGGTGTTTGCCAGTGCCAGCGGACTCACAGCGCTCCTTGGAGGCACTCTTGCCGGCTGCGCTGCGAATTGCGCTGGAGTCGCTGGTGGTGACGCGGGCCGCTGTGCGCTTGTGAGCGCTGCTCCCGGCCAGCGCGGGCACGGCCACGCACACAGCTGCAACGACGGCGGACAGGGCTAAAGCAGTCAGCGAACGGCCACGCATCTCGACCTTCCTCTCTGTGTCGCGGCTCCGGGGCGGTAAGCGGGGCGCGATCGCCCATGCTCTCAGAACACTAACGCGGCTCGGGAGGTGCGGTCTCGGCTTGGCGAAGCTGGCCCCGTTCGGCAGTCTCCAGGTCGGGTTTGGCGACGGTCAGCGTCTGCATCAACTTGTCGGCCGCGTCGATCGAGCGGGCACGCGCTTTTAGATGCAGACTGCCCTCGAGCAGCTGCTCAGGCCGGTTTCGCTCCTCGCGCACGATGTACAGGGGCCGGTGCTTGACCTCGTCATAGATGCGCCCAACGTACTCGCCGATCACGCCCAGGGCCATCAACACCATGCCGCCGATCATCAGCAGGATGATCGTGAGCGTGCCGAACCCGGGCAGATATGAGCCCGCGATGCGCAGAGCGATCACGATTGGGATGGCCACAAATGCCACGCCGGCGAAGAGCAGGCCGAAGTACGTCGATAGCTGCAATGGAAGATGTGAGAACGACGTGATTGCGTCAAGCGAGAAGCGCACCATCTTGCGCAGCGTGTACTTGGTCTCACCTGCGGATCGCGCGCCGCGCTCGTAGGGCACGGCGGTTTGGGTAAAGCCGACCCACACTGTCATCCCGCGCAAGAAGCGTGAGCGCTCGGTCATTGTCAATACGGCGTCCAGCGCGCGCCGGTCAAGTAGCCGAAAGTCGCCGGAGTTGGCTTCGAGGTCGACCTGGGCGAGCTTGTTGAAAAGCCTGTAAAACCACGAGGCGGTGGCAAGCTTGAAGGCACTCTCGCCTTCGCGCTCACGGCGCACGGCGTAGACGACGTCCGAACCGGCTTCCCACTGCTCGACCATCTTCGGGATCAACTCGGGAGGGTCCTGCAGATCGGCGTCAATCATGGCCACGGCATCGCCGAGAGCGTGCTCCAGTCCCGCTGTCAGCGCCGCCTGGTGGCCGAAGTTGCGCGAAAGGTGCACCACGCGTACACGGCTGTCGTGGGCCGCCAGGTTGTCGAGAACATCGCTGCTGCCGTCGGTGCTGCCGTCGTTTACGAGGATCAGCTCGAACGTGTAGTCGGTGAGCGCGGCGTGGGTGCGCCGGACAAACGCCTCCACAAGCTCGACCTCGTTGAACACGGGCGCGACAACGCTGAGCAGCGAGGGGGTGCGGGTGCGGTTAGGTGACATGATGCGGTCAGCCACAGAGTACCCCCGCGGAGGGCTCCTACAAGCCGATGCCTGGCACGCATGCACAGCTTTCGGCTTCGCGGCGCCCCGCTGCGGGCGAGCTCCAGGCTCCGTGGTCGTTGAAACACCGATGCCAGCTGATAGCGACCACCGCACCGACCACGTGGCTTTCAGCCGATCGCGTGCAGCGCTGTCGCGTATGCTCGCCGGCCATCCGCGCGTGCCGCTGATGTGGCAGTTCGTGAAGTACGCAATCGTGGGCGTCTCCAACACGCTCTTGGCGTTCGCCGTCTACGCGCTGCTGGTTGACGTCTTCGGGGTGTTCTACCTGCTTTCCTCGGCAATTGGGTTCAGCGTGGGCGCGGTCAACGGCTTTTTGCTCAACCGCCGCTTTACCTTCCAGGGACACGTCGGCGATGCGCTTACCCCCGTGCGCTGGACGGTCGTGCAGGGGTGCGGACTGGGTGCCAACGAGGGACTGCTCTTTGTGTTCGTGCACGGTCTGGGCTTCGACAAGCTCATCGGCCAGGCATTTGCCACAGCGGTTGTCGTAGTTGCCACCTTTTTCGCCAACCGCGCTTGGACGTTTCGCGCAACCCCAGCGCAGGCGCCCAGCGTCGAGTAGCTTTCGTGCAGCCCCAGCGCAGGCGCCCGGCGTCGAGCAGCTCAGCGCAAAACGGCGAGGATTGAGAGCCCGGCGGGCAGGGAGTGCCCGTTGCGGCCGATGATCGTTGCCTCAAGGTTCAACGGCTGTTGCAGCAGGAGGTTGAGTCTCGCGGGGGGTACCCACAGGTCGGGGCTCGATTCCGGCGCGTCCGGTCGGATGCGCTCGAGTACCCGCAGAGCGACCGCCACAGGCAAAAGCAGCGAGTTGAAGTAGGTGGCGCGTTCGCAGCGCCATCCCGCGTCCGATGTCGCTGAAAGCAGGGTGGCGCGGTTGTAGCGGCGGCAGTGCTGGTTGATCGTGTCGTGGCTGCTCCAAAGCCACTGGTACGCGGGTACGGTCACCAGCAGCGCCCCACCCGGGACGATCACGCGGCGCAGCTCGCGCAGTGCGCTGCGGTCGTCGGGAAGGTGCTCGATGACGTCAAGGCACACTGCGAAGTCGAAGCTGTTGTCGGCGAAGGGCAGCTCGCCGACCGAGCCCATCACGACGTCACCGATCGCGCGCTCGCGGGCGGCCTCCACGGATACGGCCGAAAGCTCGACACCGGTTACCGAGCCGAAGCTCGCGAGCTCGACCATGTTGCGGCCACTGCCGCATCCGGCGTCAAGGATGCGCGCGTCCACAGGCAGCCCCAGGTTTGAGACCACGCGACGGATCACGCGCCGGCGACCGCGGTACCACCAGTGGCTGTCCTCGGCGCGAAGCGTTTGAAGCTCGTAGGCCTTCTCCACGTTGGCTGCATCTTCCCCGAAATCCCAGCCTGAGGGGCCGTCGTCTGCGTTCATGACAACGGGGCGCATTTTCCGGCCTTTACTTCAAGCGGCGGTGTTGCTAATGTGACAATCGCTCTCAAGGGGAGGAGGGCTAAATGCCGAGGGAATGGCTATGAAGGCAAGCTCCAACCCGGAAGGGCAAGAGACGTTGTACTTGCACGACAGCGATGGATCGCAAACGCGTGAACGCGGGAGCCCGGACGGGCTTCCATTGGGAGGTGCCCGCGTGATCGGCGCACGTGCGCGACGCATCTTCGGCGGCGGGTCACGGCAGCTGGCTGACGGTGAGCAGCTACGCCACGGGATCTCGGAGGAGACCTGGGGCCACATTGGCGCTGCGGCGGAGGCGGATAGCCTCCGCCGCAGCGACTGGCTCTTCGGCGAGGTCGACCGCAAGCGGCTGCTCGACATGGACCAGCGCTTGGTCTCGGTGATCCGCGAGACGATGGCGCTGATCATTGTGGCGCTGCTCGTAGCGTCACCCTGGATTGGCTTCTGGGAGCTTGCCCCGGCGTTTGCTGCCGCCGTGGTCATAGCGGTCTCCACGCGCTACTCGCGGCGCGCGGTCCATCCGGAGCGGATGATCTTCGCTGCCTGGCTGAGCCTTGAGGTGATTATTGCGGCAAGCGTTGCGCTGCTTGGCGGCGGGTCGAGCCTGGCGGCGCTGTCATGGATCGCGATCCCGGTGGTGACACTGCCTGCGCGCTTCCCTGGACGCCCGTTGAAGCTGGGCGTCCTGGTTTCGCTTGGGTTGCTGGCGGCGGTGGCCTTCGGCACCTCGGCGCACGCCGTGGTCAACGATCCAGTGCTCGTCGGGGCGCCGGCCCTCTTGATCGTGGCTGTGACGCTCTTGTCAACCGCACTGATGCGCTCCGAGATCGAGCACCGCGACCGCTGCGTGATCGATCCCCTCACGGGCATGCTCAACCGTGGTGCGCTGGAGAGCCGCTCGGCGGAACTGGAGCAGCAGTCTGAGATCACGGGCGATCCGGTTGGGGTGATCGTGGCCGATCTGGATCACTTCAAGGACATCAACGACAGCAAGGGCCACACCACGGGCGATGAGGTTCTCTCTGGCGTCGCGGGCCGGATTCGTGGACAGCTGCGCGCGTTTGACCTTGTCTACCGCTTTGGCGGTGAGGAGTTCGTGGTGCTTGTTCCGGGAGCGGAACTGCGCGAGACCGAAAGGATCGCCGAGAGCCTCCGCCACGCCATCGCGACGACGGATTTGGGCAACGGTCAGCACGTAACGCTGAGCTGTGGGGCAAGTGCGTCCGAGCGCGGCCGCCCGTTCAAATACAAAGACGTGTTCGCCGCGGCTGATGCCGCGCTGTACGAGGCCAAGCGTGGGGGCCGCGATCGGGTGTACGCAGGCGCCGTAACCGGCCTTCAGCCGCACCCTCTGTTGGCGCTGGAGAGCTCGGCTGCCGAGCAAAGCGCTGCAGCGCTGAGTTAGCTCCGCAGGCGCGCTGGCCGCGCCTCAAGTTGCGAGCGGCAGGGTGAACTGCACACGGGTACCGCGCGGAGCCTCGGCCAACCAGATGCGCCCGCCGTGGGCCTCGACGATGGCACGGGCAATCGCGAGCCCCAGCCCGCTGCCGGCGCTCGCGCGCGCGGCGTCGGACCCGGCTCTGTAAAAAGGCTCAAACACGCGCGGGGCATCCTCGGCGGCGATGCCGTCTCCGGTGTCGGAGACGGCGATGTGCACGGTCCCGTTGGCGGCCTGCGCGCTGACTAGCACGCTGCCATCTGACGGCGTGTGGTGAATCGCGTTCTGGAGCAAATTGCAGAGCACGCGCTGGAGCTTCTCGGGGTTGGCACGTGCAGGGCCGAGACCGGCAGCGATCTGAGTGTCGAGGATCACGCTGTTGGCCGCTGCCTCGGCGCTCATGCTCGTGATCGTCTCGTTGATGAGCTCGGAGAGTGCCACGGCTTCGGTGCTCCACGTGAAGTCCCCCGCATCCAGCCGGGAGAGCTCGAAAAGATCATCGACGAGCGCAGCCAGCGCCTGGACGTTGGCTCCCATCGTGTGCACGTAACGCCGAGCCGTGACCTCATCCACGAGGTTGTCGTCGAGCGCCTGGGTAAGCAGTCGCAGTGACGTCAAAGGGGTGCGCAGATCGTGCGAGACGGCAGCGATGACCTGCCGGCGCGCGCTGTCGGCGGCGTCGCGTTGCTGTTCCTCGGACTGCAGGGTGCCGATCATCCGGTTGGCGGCCGCAGCGAGATCTTCAAGCTCGACGCTCGACGAGGCTGCCACGCGAGCGTTGCGGTCTCCTGCGCCAACGGCGCGCAAGCCGTCGCGGATCGCCCGGATGTCTGCGACCACACCGCCCGAGAGCAGCTGCGCGGCGCGGGCAGCGATCAGGGCCGCGAACAGCAGCAGGCCGATCGTCGCGAGTGCGTCGTGGTCGGAGACGAACATGACCGCGGCCCCGATCAATAGGGCTGCAAGCAGTTGTCCCAGCGCAAGCGCAAGCCCGAGCTGGAAACGGGTCCGGAGGGTCGTTGACCGCAATCTGCCGCTCGCGACCAACTGCGCTACCAGCAGCGCAAGCACCCCGATGGGAACCAGGATCTCGGCAGTCACCACCACAGCGTGTCCGCCACTGGCAATCGCCATCACCACTGCGCTGATCGCCAGGGCCAGGGCAAGCACGAGGGTGGACGCGAAAAGTGAGCGTGTCATTGCGCAAACCGGTAACCGACGCCCCATACGGTCTGGATGAAGCGCGGCGAGTCGGGATTGGGCTCGATCTTGGCCCGCAACCGGCGGATGTGCACGGTCACGGTGGAGCTGTCGCTGTAGTAGGCGCACTGCCAGACCAGCTGCATGAGTTGGTCGCGGGAGAAGACCTGGCCCGGGTTGCCCGCCAGAAAAGCGAGCAGGTCAAACTCGCGCTGGGTCAAGGCCACGGCCTCACCGCTGACAGTCAGAGTTCGCGCCGCGCGGTCGATGGAAATGCCCTCGAACTCGAGTGGAGCCGCCGCTGGGCCTTGGGGCACCGTGCGTCGCAGGACGGCTTGCACCCTGGCCACGAGCTCGCCGGGGGAAAAAGGCTTCGCGATGTAATCGTCGGCGCCTCGGCGCAGGCCGATGATCCGGTCCGATTCCTCGCCCTTGGCGGTCAGGAGGATGACCGCGGGTGCCGGCCCGTGACGCTCGCGTAGCCGATGCATCACTTCCAGGCCGTCGAGGCCGGGAAGCATGATGTCCAGGACCACGAGATCGGGGCAGACTCCAGCGCACATGGCAATCGCTTGAGGGCCGTCGGGCGCCAGGCTCGCGCGGTACCCGGCGCGCTCCAGGTAGCGGGCCACGACCTCGCGGATCGTGGGCTCGTCGTCAACGACGAGCACGGATGGCGACTCAGCCGAAGGTGAAGTCATAGACGCTCACGCCTGGGGCGACTTCGATGGTCAGCGTATGTTCCTCCACGTTTGGCAGTTCTACGAGGCGGTACAGACGATCGTTCTCTACGGTCACGGTAGCGCCGTGCACATCGTCGCCGGAGTCGGCTTGGGGGACGGGCTGGCCGTCGAGCAGCACGTGCAGCGGCTCGGGGTTGTGAGGCGAGCCCATCACCAGATAGACCCGGCGGGCGCGGAAATGCAGCTGCAGGAACGTGTCGCTCACGGCGGTTGTGCCCCATTCACCGACCTTCCATTCGCCCGCGAAGCGGAGGTAGCTCAGCGGCGGCGGTTCGCTTGGCAGCGGCCCGAAGTTCTGCAACCCTTCGGTCAGCGGTCCACTTGTGAACCGTTCGCCGCGCTTGGCGCCGAGGTACGACTCGGGCGTGATTTCCGCGTCCGATGGCGTGATCGCGTGCACGCTTGTCGTGCCCCCGAGCCCCTTGGCTCCGGCTTCGATCAGCAGGGTGCGGATCGCGCTCTCCTTGGCGCCGTAGTCGCCCTCGCCGAAGTCCTCCAGACGAATCTGGCCCTTGGCGTCGATGAAGTACTCGGCGGGCCAGTATTCGTTGTTGTAGGCGTCCCAGGTGCCGTATTCGTTGTCCTGGACCACGGGGTAGTGGATGCCGTCCTGCTGGATGGCTTCGGCGACATTGGAAGCGGAGCGCTCGAAGGGAAACTCCGGTGTGTGGACGCCCACGATGTCAAACCCCTTGGCGTGATACTTCGCGTACCAGGCGTTCAGATAGGGCAGTGTGCGGATGCAGTTGATACACGTGTAGGTCCAGAAGTCGACTAGCACGACGTGGCCGCGCAGACTGGACAGCGTCAGTGGCTTGTCACCGGGAGTGTTGAACCAGTCCTCGGTGTCCTTGAATTCCGGCGCCTGCCCGAGGTCTGGCAGCGTCTCGCCGGCGTCTGCTTCGAGCACGCCTGCCGACTGCCGGGCCTTGTGTCCGCGCAACGCGGTCAGCTCCACGTTGGCCGCGTGAGTCGTCTCAAGCCCGTGTGTGGGATCCACGAGAAATGACGGGAGGTCGCTGGCGATGGCGGTCTCAAAGCGAGTGTCGTAGTTGCCGATCATGGCCACCCCGATCGCGATCATGACCACGCCCATGGCCATCTGAAATCCGGCGCCGCGACGGGCTAGGCGGCCGGTCAGGCGACGGCCTCCGATCATCAGGATGTAGAGCACCACCGCCGAGCCAATGCCGTAGGCGACGGCTACCGCGAGACGTCCGGCAGTGAACGACTGCGACGCCGATACCGTGATCACGCTGGCGAGGATGGGCCCGGCACAAGGGGCGTATACGAACCCAAGCCCACCACCGACGATCATGCCGGACCAGAAACCGCCGCCCTGGCGCCGCGTCACCTTCAGTCCAGAGGTCGGGCCGATGCGGCTTAGAGCAGCCTCAAGGCGGTCGCCAAGCCGCGGGATCATCAGCGAGACACCGAAGCCGATCAGCACCACGATCGACACCGTCCGCAG
The DNA here is from genome assembly GCA_903970125.1 of Chlamydiota bacterium. Classification (GTDB taxonomy): domain Bacteria; phylum Actinomycetota; class Thermoleophilia; order Solirubrobacterales; family Solirubrobacteraceae; genus Palsa-744. The sequence continues at coordinate 2,969 of CAJCHW010000061.1, read as the reverse complement.
CAGGCTGTTGGGAAGCCCAAGAGCCGAGATCAAGTAGACGAGGGCGACGGTGGCGAAGGTGAAGGACAGCGCAAGGCCGGTGGCGACGCCAAGCGGCCGCCGCCGGCCGCCGGTGACTCCGGCAGAGAGCACCACTGGCAGCACGGGCAGCACGCACGGCGAAACGGCGGTCGCGCCGCCGGCGATCAACGCGAACACGAGCAGCAGTGCCATGGAATCAGTATGAGGCGCAGATGTTGCGGATCTCTTACGTTGCGGGAGGCTGCATAGCCGCGGCAGACGGGGTTATGAGGCAGCCGGGGGGACCAGCAGCTCGGGCCCCTCGGTTACGCCCCGCACGCCGTTGACCGCCGGGTTGGCAGGCTTGGCGGACAGGCGCTCGGTCGCCAGTGGGCCGCAAAGCTGGAGCGCTTCCTCGGTTTTGATGCTCGGGTCAAGCCAGGCCCGCTGAGCGTCCCGGTCGCTGAGGATCACGGGCATGCGGTCGTGGACTGCCCGGGCGATCTCGTTGGTACTGGAGTCGCACGTGAGCAGCGTGATGCTCTTGATCCACTCCAGCTCCTCGTCTTTGGTCTGGGTCCACAGGGCAGCAAACGCGAACACGATGCCGCCATCGACCTGGAAGTGAAACGGCTGGCGCGCTTGGCCTGGCCGCTCGGCCTTCAGCCACTCAAACCAGCCGTCGGCGACCTGCAGCGCGCGGTGCGAACCGTCAGCGATCAGGGTGCTGAACGTGCGTTTGCTGGTCACGCTCTCCAGGCGCGCGTTGATGAGCTTGTAGGCGCTCTTCTGGTCCTTCATCCAAGCCGGCAAAAGGCCCCAGCGCATGAGCGTGGCCTCGGGGTCGCCTTTGGGGGCGGCGATTGCCAGCACCTCTTGGGTGGGAGCGACATTGAAGCGGCGGGTGCCGTCGGTCCCGATCACATTGAAGCCCAGCTGCTTGGAGATCTCGTCGGGCCCGGCGGTGTTGGTGTAGCGGCCGCACACACATCCAGAATACGGTCGTCGCGCCACGGCGGGGGCGGGCTGGGGAGGGTCCACACGGGGGCACGTGGGAGTAGGATCCACGCCAACATACGGTCGGTGGTGTTGGGAAGCCGGTGCAAGTCCGGCGCGGACCCGCCACTGTAACCGGGGATGTGCATCGCAACGCCCCTTCAATCCGCGTGCGGATGGCGGGCAAGGCGAAGCCACTGATCGGCGATCGAGCCGACTGGGAAGGCGCGATGCATGGGCCCGGAAGCCAGGAGACCTGCCACCGGCTAAAAGCCCGACGACCCTCGTGGAAAGGGGTGGCTCATGCTGTTTTCTTCTAGTGGTGCGCGCCAGGCGGCTGCCGGTGCGCTGGTGATGGCCTTTGCTTGCGGTGCAAGCACGTTCGCGTCTGGCACGGCGCTCGCCGCGCCGGCGCCGAGCCCGGCAACGGTGACGGTGCGCGTTGAGGGGCTCAACGAAACCAAGGTTCCTCCGACGCAGGTCACTACCACGGATACAACCGTGATCGAGCCCGCTGAACCAACCGAACACGCTTGTCCTGGTACGTCCGCGCTGGGCGCCCTGCAGCTTGCGACGGGCGGCGATTGGAGCGGGCCGTGGAGCAGCGAATACAGCCAGTACGAGGTCTTCTCGATCGAGGGCGAGGATCTTCCGTTTGAAAGCAGTTCCGAAGCCAACTACTACTGGGATTTTTGGCTCAACGACAAGGAATCGCACGTGGGCGCCTGCGAAGCAGAACTCGAACACGGTGACGAAGTGCTGTTCTTCCCTGGCTGCTTCGGCGGCAAATGCCCGCCCGAACCGACTCCGCTGGGAATCGAAGCGCCGGAAATCGCCGACGTCGCTGAACCGGTGAACGTGATCGTCAAGCAGTACAACAACGAAGGTGAACCGGCGCCTGCCGTGGGTGCGACGGTCACAGGCGGCGCTGTGCCGGCTACCACCAACAGTCAGGGTCACGCGACCGTTACCTTCGCCAGTGCGGGCTCGTTTCTGCTGCACGTCACGGGCTCGCCGACGGGCCCGGCGTCAGTTCGGACCGAGGCGCGTTTGTGCGTCCACAACGGCAACGACGGCACCTGTGGGACAAAGGCTCCTGGCATTGTCGTCTCCTCGCCGATTCCCGTCCCGCAGCTGCCCGTCACTGCTCCCTACGTCGGTCCCTACGCTGTGGTGGCGGACGTGACTGGTCTCATGGAACACCATCACTACCACGGCGGAAGCGCACCGCGCCTGCTCACGGGCACGGTGACCGCGCCCACGGCGATCAAGAATGTCCGGGTACGCCTGACGCGCACCGCCTCAGGGGCCGATGGCGCGCAGCACTGCTCCTATTACGACGGCAGCGACGACCGCTTCCACGCGATGCCCTGTGGCGCCGGCCACGGCCAGTTCTTCGCGGTCGGCGACTCTGCCAAGTTTTCGTACCTGCTGCCGGCGCCGCTGCCACGGGGCCGCTACGTGATGGACGTCGAGGCGAGCGACCTCGCGGGCAGCACCTCAAAGCTCGCGCGCGGAAGCTCGCGCGTCGTCTTCTATGTCGAATAGGCCGGCTCGCGGCGCAGCCAGTACACGCCGCTTACAGCGGGGACTGGTTGCGGCTGCGTCTGTGGGCGCGGCGGGGATCTTGGCTGGATGCGGTTTGGGCGCCGGCGCCAGTCCAGCTGCCGTCACGCTCAATGTGACGCGGGAATTCGGCGCGGCGCCGGTACCGGCGATGGGTCTGCTGCAGGTCGACGGACAGGAGACCGTGATGAGCCTGTTGATGCGCAACTACACAGTGGCGACCGCCTACAGCGGTGGCTTCGTGGAAAGCATCGACGGCCATGTTGGCGGCCAGGTCGACGGGGAACCCACGGACTGGTTCTATTACGTAAATGGCTCTGAAGCGCCAAAGGGTGCGGCCGAGACAAAGGTCCAGTCGGGCGACGCGGTCTGGTGGGACCTGCACGACTGGAGCCAGGCCGAGCACA
>CAJCHW010000060.1 GCA_903970125.1 Chlamydiota bacterium | reverse complement strand
GCTCCATCGTGGACTCGGGTCATTCGCGTCGTTTGCCTCCGGGTTCTCGTTCGTCTCGATCCTGACCACCGTGTTTGAGCTGTTCACGTTCGGCTTCGGACTGGGCGGCCCCGCGTACTTCTGGACCTGGCCTCTGGTGTTCACCGTGCAGTTTTCGGTGGCGTTGACATTCGCCGAGTTGGCGGCCCGCTACCCGATCTCCGGCGCTGTCTACCAGTGGTCGCGGAGGGTGTCCAACGACCCACTGGGATGGTTCGCGGGCTGGCTGATGCTGCTCGGCTACATCATCAGCGTCGCCGCGCTTGCGATCGCGCTGCAACTAGTGCTGCCCCCGGTGTGGAGCGGCTTCCAGCTGATCGCCGGCAGCTCGTCGCCGACCTCGCACAGCGGCGCCGAGAACGCGATCCTGCTCGGTTCCATCTGCATTCTGATCTGCATGGTCATCAGCTCGGCAGGCGTGACGAAGATGGCGCTGCTGACGCGAATCGGGGTTTCGTTTGAGATTGTCGGCGTGTGCTCATTGGTTGTTCTGCTGCTCATACACAGCGTGCGCGGGCCGGGGATCGTGACCCACACAGAGGGTGTCCAGGGCCACGCCAGCTACCTAGGGCCGTTCCTGGCGTCCATGCTCATGGCCGCGTATGTGTTCTACGGCTTCGACAGCGCCGCCGAGCTGTCGGAGGAGACCCGCGAGCCGAAAACGACCGCGCCGCGGGCGATCACACGGTGCATGCTCGTGTCGGCAGTCGGGGGCGGCCTGCTCATCCTTGCGACCCTGATGGCGGCACCAAGTCTCACCAACGGCGACCTCACCAGCGGCGGTCTTGCCTACGTCATCACCTCGCAGCTTGGCAACACACTCGGGAAGATCCTGCTGACGATCGTCGCCATCTCGATCTTCTCGGCGACGCTTGCGATCTCGGCCTCGGCGGCGCGCGTGACGTTCAGCATGGCCCGCGACGGCCGCCTGCCGTTTGCCCGGCAGGTGTCCTACGTCTCCAAGCGCACGAAGTGCCCCGTGCTTCCCGGAGTGATCGTGAGCGTCCTTTCGATTGCCGTGCTTTTGATCAACCTCGGCAACACCGAGGTGTTCGCCGCGGTCTCAAGCGTGGCCGTGGTGATCGTGTACTTGGCGTACCTGATGGTGACCGTGCCGCTGCTCGTCAAGAGGGTGCGGGGCCGCTACGGACCGGGCCCCGACGCCACGTGGACACTGGGCCGTTTCGGGCTCCCGATCAACATCATCGCCGTGGTCGGCGGCGCATTTCTGATGGTCAATATTGGCTGGCCGCGGGTTGAGGTGTATGACCCGAGCACGCCGCACTGGTACCTGCAGTATGCGTCGCCTCTGTTTCTGGCGGTAGCGCTCGGGCTCGGAGCGATCGCCTACCCGTTGATGAAGCGCCAGCAGTCATCCCAGAGCGTCATCGCCCCGCCAGGCGCGGCCCTGGGGGCGCCTGTCTCCTAGTCAGCCTGGCATTCTCACAGCAAACCGCGATCGCGCGGGAGACTTTGCGTCTCCCGCGCGTCGTCGTCAAGGGAGTGTTCCTGTGGCCGTTTCCATCCTTGATTCCAACCTGCCGGGTGGCGCGAGCTGGGGGCAAAGCTTGCCTGCAGGCACTGCCCTCACTTTGACCGATGTGAGCGGTGGCGCCAACGTCTCGGCGCTTTTGTACCGCGCTTCGGACCCGCTTGAGCGCTACTGCATGCCCGACACCCTGAAAGCACAGCACGTCAGTCGTCTCACGGACGGGGTCGCGCTGTACTCAGACATGGGCAGGGTGCTCGCATCCATCACCGAGGACACGTGCGGCTGGCATGACACGATCACGGGCCACGCCACGGACGCCATTGTGAGCGAGCGCTGGGGCCAGGCCTCCTACCAGGAGGCACGCAACGACTGGCATCGCAGCGCCCGCGAGGCGCTTTTGGTGGAGCTGGCAAAGCATGGGCTGGGGCGCCGCGATCTGGTCGCCAACATCAACTTCTTCACGAAGGTCGCGATCGGCCCAGATGGTGCCCTGTCGTTCGCCGCGGGCAACTCGGCCCCCGGATCGAGAGTGACGCTGCGATTTGAGCTGCCCACGCTCGTGATCCTGTCCAACGTGCCACACCCGTCGAATCCCAGCGACATCTGGGCTCCCGGGGTTGTGCGCATTTCGATCCAGGCCGTCGCGCCGGCTGCTCCCGATGACCCCGTGCGACTGGCGTGTCCTGAGAACGAGCGCGGCTTTGCGGCCTCGGAGGCGGTGCTCGTATGAGTGTGGCCGCCGGCCCGACCATCGAGCATGCGCGACTGGTCGTGGATGTCCCCGCCGGAGATGGATGGATGCACGAGCTTGCCGCCGGGGAGGTGCTGCGGATCGTTGACCTGCACGGCAATCAGGCGGTCGACGCCCTCTTCTTCGATGCCACCGATTACAGCAATCGCTACAGCGCCGCGGACACGATCCGCGAGCAGGCAGCGGTGTACCTCACCGAGGGCTCCCGGCTGCTGGCACTCGACGGCGAGCCCCTGCTGACGATCGTCGCCGACACTTGTGGACGCCACGACACGCTCGGGGGTGCATGCTCGCAGGAGAGCAACGTCGTTCGCTACGGAGAGCACACCCGTCACATGCACGCCTGCCGTAACACGTTCCTTACTCAAGCGCTTGCCTGGGGACGTGGCCTGGACAAGCGTGACCTTGGCGCGAATGTGAACTTCTTCATGAACGTGCCTGTAACTCCCGAGGGAGGGCTTCGGTTCGCCGACGGCATCTCGGCTCCGGGAAAACACGTCGATTTGCGCGCTGACCGCGCCACATTGGTGCTCGTCTCCAACTGCCCTCAACTGAACAATCCGTGCAACGGTTACGATCCAACACCAGTGCGGATGATCGTGTGGCCCGCGTGATCGAGATTCTCTCCGCTGGCGCCATGACGACTGTGCAGGACTGGCCCGGCCGCGTGGGCCTGTGGGAGGTCGGCGTGCCTCCGTCGGGACCGATGGACGCACGCTCGCTGCGGATCGCAAACCTGCTGGTGGGAAACGCCGAGGGAGCCGCGGCATTGGAGATGACACTGACCGGCCCACGCCTGCGGTTCCCGGCTGGGGGGCAAATGGCACTGACGGGCGCGCCGGTCTCCGCCAAGCTCAACGACCAGCCGGTGGCGATGTGGGAGTCCTTTTACGTCGCGCGTGGGAGTGTGCTCAGTGTCGGTACGATCCGAGGTGCCGGGCTGCGGTGCTACCTGGCCGCCCGCGGCGGGATCGCCGTTGAGCCAGTACTTGGCAGCCGCTCCACGTTTGTCGCCGCCCGACTGGGGGGCGGCCCGCTCGCCGTTGGGGACACGCTGGCGCTCGGGCCTGCACAGAGGGCCCGTGCGTGCGTTGCCCGGACGCCGGCTGATCTGATTCCGCAGTTCGGCAACCAGACCGTCTTGCGCGTGTTGCCTGGGCCACACGGCGCGCCGGACTTCCTCACGCCGGACGGCCTGGCGGAGCTGTTCGCGGTCCCCTGGAGCGTCCACCATCAATCCGACCGCACGGGCGTGCGGCTCGTGGGCCCGCAGCCGCGGTGGGCGCGTGTTGACGGCGGGGCCGCGGGGCTGCACCCGTCGAACATTCTTGACAGCGCCTACGGAGTGGGAACGGTGATGCTGTCCGGCGATGTCGGCGTTGTGGTTGGGGTCGACGGGCCGAGCCTGGGCGGGTTCGCCGCAATCGGGCAGGTGATCCGGGCCGACCTCTGGCGTCTTGGCCAGTTGCGGGCCGGGGACGAGGTGCAGCTTCACGTCATCGCGCCCGAGGATGCAGGCCGGCTCCACGCCGATGCGGAGGCGGAGATCCGGCGGCTGACGGCGCCCGCCGGGGTTGTCGCGTCCCGCGTAGGCGTGCACAGCGTGGCCGGTCGGTCGGTGGGTCGCTCTCGGCGCGGTGACGCCGTCCCGTCCGCCATTTTTGCTCGGACCGGCGTTGGAGCGCACGGCCCGGTCACCTACCGGCATGCCGGCGAGGGCGCAGTCCTGGTCGAGTTCGGCGATCCAGTATTGGACCTGCGCTCACGGGTGCGGGTCCACACCCTCCAGCAGCATCTGCGGGATGAGCGCGTGCGTGGCATCCGGGACCTCACACCAGGCGTACGCTCGCTGCACGTGCAATTTGAACCGGAGCAGATCGACCTGGCGGCGGTACTTGAGGCGCTCAGCGCCATTGAGGCGTCGACGCCGGCGCCGGAGACCGTCACGATCCAGGCGCGTACGGTGCGCTTGCCGCTTGCCTGGCGCCACTCGCAGGCGATGCTTGCCGTTGCGCGCTACCAGTCCTCGGTGTTCGCCGACGCCCCCTGGTGTCCGGACAACATCGAGTTCATTCGGCGGATCAACGACCTGCCCGACGAGGCCGCGGTTCGGGCGATCGTCACCGGCGCGCGCTACCTTGTGCTCGGCCTCGGCGATGTCTACATGGGCGCGCCGATCGCTGTTCCACTGGACCCGCGCCACAGACTGGTCACGACCAAATACACGCCTGCGCGTACCTGGACGCCCGCCAACGCCGTCGGCATCGGGGGCTCGTTTCTTTGCGTGTACGGGATCGAGGGCCCAGGCGGGTACCAACTCGTCGGGCGGACCGTCCCGATCTGGTATCCAGGTGACGCCTCGCCCTGTTTACTCGGCCACTTCGATCAACTGCGTTTTGAGCTGGTCGACGAGGAGGAGCTCGAGACGCTCCGTGCTGACGCGCAGCGGGAAACCTGGCGCCCGCACACAGAGCCGGCGGATTTCTCGCTTGACGCATACCAACAGTCGCTTGAGCCATACGCCGAGGAGGCGGCTGCCTTCACCGCCCGACGGCAGGCCGCGTTTGACGCCGAGCGACGGGCGTGGCAGGCGAACGGTGCAGCGCCCCACGGTGGGATCGGCGGCGTCGACGAGGCGGCGGCATGACAGCCACGGTGACGCAGCTCCTCGGTGATTACCGCGCGGGTCGGCGGCGGCCCTCTGAGGTTGCCGAAGCGGTCGGCACGGCAGCGGCAGCCACGGAGGAGCCCGTGTGGATCTCGCTGGTTTCACAACAGGAGCTCGAGGCTCGCGGGCGCGCGCTGGACAGAGCCGATCCGGAGCTTCCGCTCTATGGGATCCCGTTTGGCGTAAAGGACAACATCGACGTTGCCGGCATGGAGACGACCGCAGCGTGCCCGTCCTATGCGCAAGTGGCAAACGCTCATGCGCCCGTTGTGCAGGCCCTCCTGGATGCCGGCGCGATGCTTGTAGGAAAGACAAACATGGACCAGTTCGCGACCGGTCTGGTCGGAACCCGATCACCCTACGGCGCACTGTCGTCGGTGTTCGCTGCCGACCGTGTCAGCGGGGGATCGAGCTCGGGCTCAGCTGTGGCCGTCGCGCTGGGACTGGTCCCGTTCACGCTCGGCACCGACACCGCGGGCTCGGGCCGTGTTCCCGCGGCCTTCAACGGACTGGTCGGTGTGAAACCGACCCGTGGTCTGCTCAGCACCCGGGGTGTCGTGCCCGCGTGCGCCAGCCTGGACTGCATCTCGATCTTCACCCGTAACGTCGCCGACGCGGCACTCGTGCTGGACGTTGCCTGCGAGTTTGACCCCGATGACGTCTGGAGCCGACTGGCACGGCCGTCAACACGTGCTCGGCGCGGAGTCGTCGGCGTGCCCGAACCTGGACAGGCGGTGCCCGATGATGACGGTGCCCGCGGCGCGTGGAGCGCCGCGCGGGCGCGCGTTGGTGAGACGTGGACGCCAGAACAGGTCGATGTGAGCCCGCTGCTAGCTGCAGCGCCGTTGCTCTATGACGTGTGGGTCGCCGAGCGAACCGCGGCGCTGGGAGCGTTCGTCGCGACGCGACCGACGGGCCTGGATCCGATTGTGGCCTCCATCATCGCTCGCGGCGCAGCCGTGCCGGCAGTCGCTGCGTTTGAGGCAATGCACCGCGTCGCCGAGTTGCGCCGGGCGGCGGAAGGCATCTGGCAGCGCGTGGATGCGCTCGTGCTGCCCACAGCGTCCATCCATCCCACGCACGCTCAGGTCGACTCCGATCCAGTCGCGATCAACGACCGCCTGGGCCGGTTCACCAACTTCGCCAACTTGCTCGACATGGCTGCGGTCGCGCTCCCCGCAGAGAAACGGGCCGACGGCTTGCCGTTCGGCATCACGCTGTTTGGGCCCGCCGGGGAGGACCGACGCCTGCTGGAGCTCGGTGCCGAATGGCTCGGCGAGCAGGCGTTCGCAGAGTCGGCCTGGGGCGAGATCGCGCCCGGAGGGCAGGCACCCGAGGAGCCATCCCCGGAGGAGGTCGAGCTGGCAGTCGTCGGGGCCCACATGGACGGACTCGCGCTCAATCCGCAGCTGACGCTTCGCGGCGCCAGGTTGGTTCGCCGCACGCTCACTGCACCCCACTATCGCCTCTACGCCCTCGACGGTTGCGACCCGCCGCGCCCGGGGCTCGTCAGGGTTCGCAATGACGGCATGAGCGTCGAAGCGGAGGTCTGGCGGCTGGCGCGGACTGCGCTTGGCTCACTGCTGGCAGAGATTCATCGTCCGCTCGGGCTCGGCCGTATCGATTTGGAGGACGGCACGAGCGTCATCGGCTTTCTGTGCGAGGGCTACGCCGTGGATGAGAGCCGCGACATCACCCACCACGGCGGCTGGCGCGGGTATCTCTCCTCGCCAACTGTTCTCGCGCTCGGCGCGCGCGCGGGCTGAACGCGGGCCGGGGAACAAACGGGCTTGCAAAGCGCCGTGGCATGCTTACGGTCGTGACCGGCAAGCCGTCAAAGGCCGATCTCATATACGAGGATCTCCGTGAGCGTTTGACCCGCGGCGAGATCCCGTTTGCGCGAAAACTTGTCGAAGAGCAGCTGGCCGCCGAATTCGATACCAGCCGCACGCCTGTCCGCGAGGCGTTGCGGCGGCTGGAGGGCGACGGCCACCTGACCCGCGACCAAAGCGGCGGTATGCGGGCAAGGGTGCCAAGCGTGAGTGGCATGCGCGACCTGTACGACGTCCGGATCGCGGTCGAGGACCTGGTTGTCCGCCGCGCCTCAACGAGCGGCGACCGCGGCGCGCTGGACGGGCTCGAGCAGGAGTGGGTTGAGCTGGCTGCAGAGCATAAGCGCGGCCTGATGTCCGACGCCGGGGTCGCGTTTGTGACCCGTGACGAGTCATTCCACGAGCGTCTGGCCGAGTCAAACGGGAACGAGTTCGCGGTCAGGGTCCTGCGCGATATCAACAACCGCATCCGGATCCTTCGAATCCACGACTTTACGACCAGCGATCGGATCGGCGCGACCATCGACGAGCACCTTGAGATCATCCGCGCTGTGCTCGTCGGCGAAGCCGAGACGGCGGCGGGATTCATGCGCGCCCACGTGGAGCGCAGCGCCAAGGTGGTGCGCGAGCGTATCGGCGATGCACTCACGCGGATGTTTGAGGACGGCGAAACCGGCGGCGCGATGGCCGGCAGCGACTGAGACAGACCGGCTCGCGGTCGCAAGCGCACTTCCGCGGCAGCCTCCGGGGCTGTCATGCGCTGTCGATGGTGGCGAGGAAGTCGTGGAAGGCCCGATTCGTGCGGACGGTGTCGCCGGTGGCGTCGAGGTCTCTGAGCAGGCCGCGGATGACCGCGAGCACGACGGTCGCCAGCTCAGGTCGGCCAAGACTACGCATGCCCTCCTCGAGTGGTGCGCGAGCCAGTCGGTCGTCGTGGTTCGCCGGAAGTCCGGCCACAGGGGTTCTCCCGCGGTGTCGTGCAGCCGGCCGAGCATGCGCAGGTAGGGTTCGACAGTGGACCGACACACAACGCGGAGGTCATGATGAGGATCGTTTTCGTGCACGGGGCATGCGTGAGGGACGGAGCGTGGTGGTGGCACCGGACAGCTGCGCTACTGGCCGAGCGAGGTCTCGCTAGCGAGGCGCCCGCCCTGCCAAGTTGTGGCGAGGCGGCCGAGCCAACGAATGCGCAAGGCCCCGGGCTGGCTGAGGACGTTGCCGCGGTCCGGCGCGTCTTGACCGCGAGTGACGAGCCGACCGTGGTGGTCGCCCACAGCTACGGCGGAATCATCACCGCAGAGGCAGCGGCGGGTGTCGAGGCCGTGCGCCATCTACTGCTCGTATCCAGCTACCTGCCCGAGGTCGGCCAGAGCCTCTCCTCGTTCGGCTCCGACGAGCCCGCCCCGTTCCTCGACATCGACCCCAAGGGCGGC
>CAJCHW010000059.1 GCA_903970125.1 Chlamydiota bacterium | reverse complement strand
GGCGGCCAGGTTGACCACGCGTCCGTCGGCCAGGAGATTCAGCCGGCGGCCGTCGCTGAGCGTGTACTGCGTCACCAGCGGCAGCACCTCGACGGCATCCGTGGCCAACTCGCGCAGCTGGCCCAGTGAGATCTCGACGTCGAAGTGCCCCGCGTTGGCAAGCACGGCGCCGTCCTTCATGCGAGCGAAGTGCTCTGCGCCCAGCGCGTCACGCCCGCCCGTGACCGTCACAAAGACATCGCCGTGCGCGGCGGCCTGTAGTGATGGCATCACCTCATAGCCCGCCATGCGTGCCTCCAGGGCTCGCATCGGATCGACCTCGCAGACGACGACCGAGGCACCCGCTCCGCGCGCGCGCAGCGCCACGCCGCGCCCGGTGTAGCCGTAGCCGAACACGACCACCGTGCGTCCCGCCAGCAGGATGTTGGTCGCGCGCAGGATGCCGTCGATCGTGGACTGGCCGGTGCCGTAGTAGTCATTGAAGCTGCGCTCGGCGCGGGACTCGTTGACCGCCAGCACGGGGCATGCGAGCACGCCCTGGGCCTGGAGCGCGCGGATGCGCAAAAGTCCCGCCGTTGTCTCCTCGGTGCCACCAATTAACCTCCCAGCGTGCTCGGGCCCGCGCTCGTGCACGCCCGCAAGCAGGTCGGCACCGTCGTCGATGACGACTTGCGGGGAAGTGGCGATCACCGTCTCGACGTGGCCGGCGAGTTGGGCAGGATCCTCTCCTCGCCGGCCGTGGACATCGGCGCCGTGGCGCTCACGCAGCGCGGCGGCAACGTCATCCTGTGTCGAGAGCGGGTTGGCCGCACACAGCGCAACCTCGGCGCCGCCGAAGATAAGTGTGCGCACGAGGTTGGCGGTCTCGGCGGTTATGTGCAGACAGGCCCCAACGCGCACCCCCTCCAACGGACGCGCGCGCGCAAAACGCTCGCGCACCTGCTCGAGCACGGGCATCTGCGCCGAGGCCCAAGCGATGCGCGCGTCGCCCGCATCGGCCAGGGCGCCCCGACCGACTTGACCGCCGGCCGCCGCCGGAGCGGTGCGCGAGTCCGGCTCAGTACCGATAATGGTCCGGCTTGTAGGGCCCCTCAACGGGGACGCCGATGTAGGCAGCCTGCGCCGGCGTCAGCTCGGTCAGCTTCACCGAAAGCGCATCCAGGTGCAGCCGCGCCACGCGCTCATCGAGGTGCTTGGGCAGCGTGTAGACGCGGTTCTCGTAGTGGTCGGTGTGACAGAAGAGCTCGACCTGCGCCATCACCTGGTTGGTGAAGGAGTTGGACATCACGAAGCTGGGATGACCCGTGGCATTGCCCAGGTTCAGCAGGCGGCCCTCCGAGAGCACGATGATGCTGTGGCCGTCCGGAAAGATCCACTCGTCGACCTGGGGCTTGATGTTGTTTCGCACCACGCCCGGCACCTTGGCCAGCCCGGCCATGTCGAGCTCGTTGTCGAAGTGGCCGATGTTGCCCACGATCGCCTGGTGCTTCATCGCACCCATCTGGGCGGCCGTGATGATTTCGCAGTTGCCCGTGGCGGTGACGAAGATGTCGGCGCTTGGGAGCACTTCCTCAAGCGTGCGCACCTCATAGCCGTCCATGGCGGCCTGCAACGCACAGATGGGATCGATCTCGGTCACGATCACGCGCGCGCCCTGTCCGCGCAGGGACTCACAGCAGCCCTTGCCGACATCGCCGTAGCCGCACACGACCGCGACCTTGCCGCCAATGAGCACGTCGGTGGCGCGGTTGATGCCGTCGATCAGGGAGTGCCTGCAGCCGTAGCGGTTGTCGAACTTGGACTTGGTAACCGCGTCGTTGACGTTGATCGCGGGAAACAGAAGTTCCCCGGCAGCGGTCATCTGGTACAGCCGCTGGACGCCGGTTGTCGTCTCCTCGGTAACGCCCTTGATGCCCGCCGCAAGCTTTGAGTAACGCGTGGGGTCCTCGGCCAGCGAGCGCTCGATCAGCGCCAGCAGAACCTGCATCTCCTCGGACTCCGCGCCCTGCGGGTCCGGCGCCGCGCCGCTCTTCTCAAAGGCGGCGCCCTTGTGGACGAGCAGCGTGGCGTCGCCGCCGTCGTCGAGGATCATGTTCGGCCCCGCGGCCTCGCTGTCGCCGTCTGCGGGCCACAGGAGCGCCTGCTCGGTGCACCACCAGTACTCCTCCAGCGTCTCGCCCTTCCAGGCGAACACGGGCACCCCCTGCGGCTGCTCGGGGGTACCTGTCGGGCCGACAGCCACCGCGGCGGCGGCGTGGTCCTGGGTGGAGAAGATGTTGCATGAGCACCAGCGCACCTGCGCGCCGAGTGCGGTCAGCGTCTCGATCAGCACAGCCGTCTGCAGCGTCATGTGCAGTGACCCCGTGATGCGTGCACCGCGCAGCGGCTGCTCGCCTTCGTACTGCGCGCGCATCGCCATCAGGCCGGGCATCTCGTGCTCGGCAAGCTTGAGCTCCTTGCGCCCGAGCTCGGCGAGGGAAAGATCGGCGACCTTGAAGTCGGTGTTGACGTCGGTGAGCGTGGCGGTGGGGTTCATGCGGCCTCCTTCAGTTGGGTTTTGGCGGCGGCCAGCAGCCGCTCGTGCTTGTCCTGCTCGTAGCGCAGCCACTCAGGCGCGGGCACGTGGTGAGGGCGTGCGGGCTCGGCGTGCAACCACGCGCCCACAGCCTCGTCCAGCAGTGGCTCGCGCGCGAGCCGCAGGGCGAAACCGACGTCGCCAAGATCCACGCCAAAGCGCTCCAGCAGCTCGCGCAAAGTACGCAGTCGCTGTAGCTCGGGGGCGCCGTAGAGGCGATACCCGGCCTTCGTGCGGGCCGGCTCGACAAGGCCCATGCGCTCGATGTAGCGCAACATCCGCGCCGACCAGCCCGTTGTCCGCGCAGCCTCGTTGATCGTCAGCGCGTCGGGTGGGCAAGCCTGCATCGGCGTCCACCTTACCACGAGTGTGTCAAGGTTCCCTACTGCTTGGCAAGCTCTGACTTCAGGCGCTCGATCACGTTCACCGGCCCGGGATCGACGCCGCGCAGCACAGCCAGGTACAGCGAGACGAGATCGCCCAGGAGCACGAGCGAGATCACGCGCTCCATTCCCGTCTCACCACGGGTCTGGAGGCGAAAGCTCGAGACCGCGTTGGGCGCGATCAGCTCGGCGGTCAGGTCCATACGCTGCTTGAGACGCGGATGCGCATCTGAGTCATCGAGAAAGATCGCCGAGAACCGGCCCAGGTCGGGCGCGCCTTCCCAACCGACGATCTCGTTGTGGTCGAGCTCAGGAAGTTCGGCGAAAAAGCAGGGTTGCTTTGCGTTCTCGTTGATCTGGGTCTTCCAGCGATAGGCGATCGGTACCGTCAGCCCGGCACCGGCGACCACGGGCACGGAGCCCAAAAGCGCTGACGCAATCTCCTTCGCCAGCGAGCCTGGCGCGGAGTCCGGGCCCCACTCCTCGACGAGCTGCTCGGTGTGTGAGGCGGCCACGTCGATCTCGGTGCTCATTCCGGGGCCGACACCGCAGCGCGCTGCCACCTCAAGCGCGGAGACAATCATGTACGCCACCGCGGCCCGTGGCTGAAGACCGGAGGGCAACGGGATCAGGGGCACACCGTCCTCCCGCGCAAGCTCGGCGAGGGTCCCACCGGCCGTCGCTACAACCCGCTGGGCACCGAGGTGGCCGGCTGATTCGTAACAGGCCAGGGTCTCCTCGGTGTTCCCGGAATACGACGCGCACAGCACTGTGGTGTCCGGCGTCGTCCAGGATGGCAAGCCGTAGACGCGGGTCACGAACATCGGGCGCGACGCCTGGTCGCCCAGCGCGGCGCGCGCCAGCGCGCCACCGATGCCCGATCCGCCCATGCCCGCGATCACCATGCCCGAGGAGGTGTCGTTCTCCGGCAAACTTGCCGACTCCACGCGCCACAGGGCATCGCGCAGATGGTCGGGAAGCGACAGGATGTCGCCGATCTGCCCCGAGGGGTCAACCCGGTCGATGGCCTCGCGCGAGAGCGTGCTCGGATCGGCGGTGCTGGCTGTTGATGCGCCGTCAGTCATTGCAATGCTCCCGTGTGGTCAAGGGCTGGTCAATCATAGGGTTTGCCGTGTACGTGCGCGCAACCAAACCGATCCGCTGCGCGCCTAGAAGCGCAGCGCGCTGTCGGGCAGCGCGACGCCTGGGAAGATACGCGCACCGTTGGCGATGACGTTGTCGGCGCCAACGGTCACACCCTCTCCCAGCACCGCGCCACTGGTGATGGTGGTGCCGTCGCCGATGCGACAACCGGCAGCCACGATGCAGTTGCGCAGGACGCAGTTCTCGCCGATAGCCGAGCCGTTGAGGATGACGGAACGCTCGACGACGCTGCCGGAGCCGACGCTCACATCCTGGCCGAGGACGACGAGCGAGCCGACGTGCGCGCCGGCCGCGATCGAAACACCGCGTTCGAGCACGGCGGGCGGGATCGCACGCCCCTGCACGTCGGCTTCATCAGAAACCGCCAGATAGCCGCTGCCCAGGCGCTCGGCGACAGCTGTCTTGACGTTGCCCTCGATGATGTCGAACGTGCACTGCAGGTAGCGCTCGGGTGTGCCAATGTCCAGCCAGTAGGCCTCGGCCCGAAATCCGTAGAGGCCGTTTCCGACCAGCGCCGGCCACACCTCGCGCTCGATCGATACGTTCTTTGCAGCGGGCACGAGATCGAGAATGTCGCGCTGCAGCACGTATGCACCCGCACTGATCAGATTCGCCTCCAGCGCGTCGGCGCCCTGACGTTCGGCGATCGAATCAGAACTTGGCTTCTCGACAAATTCCTTCACCCTGGACTGCTCATCGAGACGCACAAGGCCGTAGTTGGTGGGATCGGGCACAGCGACCAGCGCCAGCGTTGCCGTGGCGCCCGTGCGCTCGTGCTGGGCGATCTGCGCGGTCAGATCGATGTCGGTGAGCACATCGCCGTTCAGCATCAAAAAACGATCCTCGAGCATCTCCTCGGCGAACTTGAGCGCACCGGCGGTGCCGAGCGGCTCGGGCTCCTCGACGAAACGCAAACGCATTCCGAATGCCGAGCCGTCACCGAGTACGTTGCGCACACCGCTTGCCAGAAAGCCGCAGGACATGATCACATCGTTGATGCCGTGTTGGCCAAGCCATTCGAGCATGTACGAGATCAGCGGCCGGTCGACCAGCGGAACCACGGGTTTAGGCACCGTGGAGGTCAGCGGCCGCAGCCGAGTGCCCTCTCCGCCGGCCAGGATCACTGCTTGCATGGTCAGGCCCTCACTCCTTCGGGCCCCGCCGCCATCGCCTCATCGGCTGCGCGCAGGGCCGGTTGATGGGCAGCGGCGCGACCGATGCCCTCGTAACGCAGACCGGCGGCACCAATGACGTCGGCGGTCAGGGCGTTGCGCCCATCGACGACAAGCGTGCCCGCCATCGCGGCGGCCACCTCGCCCCAATCGAGCGCGAGAAACTCTGGCCACTCGGTGACCAGGACGGTTGCGTCGGCGCCCGCGACTGCATCCATCGCCGACGTGGCGTAGTCGAGATCGGGCATCAGCGTGCGCGCGCGCTCCTCGGCAACGGGGTCAAACGCCCGCACATGGACACCCTCGGCGGCAAGCCGCGCCGCGAGCACCAGAGAGGCGGCACCGCGCATGTCGTCGGTGTGGGGCTTGAACGCGAGTCCCAGCAGCGCCACGCGCTTGCCTGGCAGCGCGCCGAGGTGCCGCTGGAGCTTGGCCACGACGCGGCGCTTCTGCAGCTCGTTGACCTCGATCACGGCGGCAAGCAACAGGAAGTGGTAGCCGGAGTTGCCGGCGAGCAGCTTCAGCGCACTCACATCCTTGGTAAAGCAGCTGCCGCCGTAGCCGATGCCGGCTTGCAGGAACTTCGGCCCGATGCGCTCGTCGAGCCCCATGCCGCGGGCGACCTCAACGACGTCGGCGCCAACTTCCTCGCAGACGTTGGCGATCTCGTTGATGAACGAGATCTTGGTCGCCAGAAATGCGTTGGCAGCGAGCTTGATCATCTCGGCGCTCGCAATGTCGGTGCGCACAAGCGCAGCGCTGCCGGCGCCCTGGTGCTCAGGCCCGAGCAACGGTCGGTAGAGCTCGACCACGGCGTCGCCGGCCCAGTCGCCCGCGTCGCCGACGACAACGCGATCTGGATAAAGAAAGTCGTCGACGGCGGTGCCCTCCTTGAGGAACTCGGGGCAAGAGACGTACGCGACCGCAGCCTTGTCGGTTGCGGCGAACGTGCGCGTGATCGAAGCGCCCGTGCCGCAGGGCACGGTCGACTTCATCACCAACGCGTGCCGGCTGGAAGCATCGGCGGCGGGGATGGAGTCGACGACCTGATGGACCGCCGTCAGATCGGCGTCACCGGAGTGCGTAGGTGGCGTTCCCACGGCCACGAACAGCAGCCGGGCGTGCTCAAGCGCATTGCTCGCGTCGGTTGAGAAGTGGATGCGCGTGGAGTGCTTTGCGAGCAGCTGCTCGATGCCGGGCTCATAGATCGGCACCTCGCCCTCGCGCAGGCTTTGGATCTTGTCTGCATCGATGTCGACGCAGAAGACCTCGCTGCCGAGCTCGGCAAACCCGGCCGCAGTGGCCAGACCCACGTAGCCGGTACCGATGACTCCAATTGGTTCACGTTGGGGCATATGACCTCAGCAGATAGCGGTCGCGGGACGGCCAAAGCGCGCGCGCGGCAGACCTAACTCTTGACCGCCAGAAACGCCTCGTAGCGCTTGATGTCGCGCTCGGCGCGGGCGCGTCTCTCGCTGCCCTCATCGGCGCTTTCGGCGGCAGCCCTGGCCTCGCCAAGCTTGGTTTCAATTGCTGGGCGGTCAAGCGCCTCCGGCGCGATCGCCTCCTCGACGAGCACCAGCGCACGGTTGTCCTGGAACTGCATGTAGCCCTCAGCTTGGGCAAAGCGCACGATCTCGGTCTCCGAGCGATACAGACGCAGCTCAGTGGGCTCGAGCATCGCGAGCAACGGGGAGTGGCGAGCGAGAATCCCGATCGTGCCGACGGTAGTGCGCGTGGAGAGCATCTCGATCTCGTCGGAGAACACCGCGCCCTCGGGCGTGACCACTTCCGCTGGGAATTTCGCGTGCGCCACCGGCTATCCGGCGTCAGGGGATCTGGTCGCCTGCATACACGCCCTGTCGCCGCGATGACCAAGCAGCGCACGGACGCAGGGAGCGTGGTGTGCTCTGCACACGAGCGACCGAGGACACAGCGATGCGCCGGTCATCCGGCGTCAGCGACTACTTGATCGATGGTGCCCTTCAAGAAGAACGCGCGCTCGGGCAGCTCATCATGCTGGCCGGCGATGATCTCGTCAAAGCCGCGGATGGTCTCGGCGATGGGCACATACGCCCCCGGGGTGCCCGTGAACGCTTCCGCGACGTGGAACGGTTGCGACAAAAAGCGCTCGATCTTGCGCGCGCGTTGTACGGTCAGCTTGTCCTCATCCGAGAGCTCGTCGATACCGAGAATCGAGATGATGTCCTGGAGCTCCTTGTAGCGCTGCAGGATCTCCTTGACGGAGTTGGCCACGCGGAAGTGGTCCTCGCCAAGGATGTCGGGCTTGAGAATCGTCGAGGTGGACTCCAACGGATCGACCGCCGGATAGAGCCCCTTCTCGGCGATCGACCGAGAGAGCGAGGTCGTTGCGTTCAGATGCGCAAACACCGATGCCGGCGCGGGATCGGTCATATCGTCGGCAGGCACGTAGACAGCCTGCACTGAGGTGACGGAGCCGGTCTTGGTGGAGGTGATGCGCTCCTGCAAGCCACCCATCTCGGTCTCGAGCGTGGGCTGGTAGCCGACCTGAGAGGGCATACGGCCCAGCAGCGCCGAGACCTCCGAGCCCGCCTGCACGAAGCGGAAGATGTTGTCGATGAACAGCAGCACATCCTGCCCCTGATCGCGGAAGTATTCGGCCATGGTCAGCCCCGAGAGCGCCACGCGCATACGCGCCCCAGGCGGCT
>CAJCHW010000058.1 GCA_903970125.1 Chlamydiota bacterium | reverse complement strand
CGGGCGCCGCTGCAGCGCCTCGAAGAGGCCCTCCGCGACCGCGATTTCGACCTCGGCCACGGTGCCGGTGATGCGCCGGGCGATGGCAACACGCCGAGTGCCCCCGCCGACGCCGAGGCCCGTGTACGCTCGCGCACGGGCTCGGTGGCCGACGTGGGGAGGCTGCCCGCGGGCGAGCTCTGCGTCGCGGTGGCGCCCGCCGATGTGCCGGACGGCGCCCTGTTCGGCGACGGCCCTCAGTGGCGCTTTGCCGTTGCTGTGGTCACGCCGGACGACGGCGCTCGGGCCGGCGATGCGAGTACCGCTGACGGTGAGCGTGAGCGTGTCTCTGGGGACTCCCAAAAAGCGGTGGCTCGCGCGCGCGCGCGTGCCACCCGAAATGAGAAGGCCGACAACAGCTCCACCGTGGTCCTCAGCGGCCCGTGCGAGAGTCCCGCGGCGGTCGCCGAAGCGTGCCAGCGGCGGCCGGTGGTGGCGCACGACGCCAAAACGTTCGGGGTGGTGCCGGCGCAGCTCGTGCACGACACGCTGCTTGGCGCCTACCTGCTCGATCCTGCGCGCCGGGGATATCCCCTTGACGAGCTCTGCCAGGAACACGGGTTCGCGCAAGCTCGGGCCGGCACCGACGACGATCCCGTCGCTCGCGAGGCCTTGGGGGTGCAGGCGCTGGCGGCCTGGCAGCGCGAGCAGCTTGTCGAGCTGGGCCTTGACGGCGTGATGCGCGACATCGAGCTGCCACTCGTGCGCGTCCTGCGTGAGATGGAGCTCACGGGCGTGCACCTCAATGTTGCGGTGCTGCGGCGCATCACGGAGCGCGTGCACTCAGAGCTTGAGGCGCTCGAACGCCACATTCACTCCCTCGCCGGCGAAGAGTTTTTGATCTCCTCGCCGTCGCAGCTGGCGGCGGTGCTGTTCGAGAAGCTCTCGCTCTCGCGCAAGCGCCGTGGCAAGACCGGCTTCTCGACGGATGCACGGGTGCTGCAGGCGATTCGCTCCGAGCATGAGATCGTGCCGGAGATCGAGCGCTGGCGGGAGCTGAGCACGCTCGTGAAGACCTACCTTGATGTGCTGCCTGGACTCGTCGATGAGCGCTCCCGGATCCACACGACGTTTCTGCAGGCGGTGGCGCAGACGGGACGGCTGTCGAGCACCAACCCAAACATGCAGAACATTCCGATTCGCACTGCCCGCGGACGCGAGATCCGCGAGTGTTTTGACGCTGAGCCGGGGAAGGTCCTGCTCTCCGTGGACTACTCCCAGATCGAGCTGCGCGTGCTTGCCCACGTCGCGCAGGATCCGGTCCTGATCGAGATCTTCCGGCGTGGGGAAGACGTGCATACCGCCACTGCGTCAGAGGTGTTCGGCGTGGCGGCCGATGAGATCGACCCCGGCATGCGTTCAAAGGCGAAGATGATCAATTACGGCATCGTCTACGGGCTGTCGGACTTCGGCTTGGCCGATCGGCTGAACATCCCCCGAGCCGAGGCCAAGGAGTTCATCGACGCCTATCTGGCGCGCTTTGAGCGCGTGGCTGAGTTCATGGCGCTAACGATCGCGCAGGCGACCGCCGACGGGCATGTGCGCACGCTCTGGGGTCGCTGGCGCCAGATCCCTGAGCTTCAGTCGCCCAATCACCAGGTGCGCAGTGCCGGCGAGCGACTGGCGGTCAACACGGTCATTCAGGGCACTGCCGCCGACATCATCAAGCTTGCGATGGTGCGCTGCCACAGCGCGCTTGCGGACAAGTCGCTGGCGACCCGGCTCGTGCTCACGATCCACGACGAGCTGCTCTTCGAAGGCCCGCCCGAGGAGATCGGCGCGGTCAGCGAGGCCGGCAAGGACGGCGAATCCCACGACGCAGCGCCGAAGACCGAGGTTGTCGCGATGATCGAACGCGAGATGGTCGGGGTGTGGGCACACGACCCTCCCCTGGAGGTCGATGTCGGCATCGGCCGCAACTGGTTGCAGGCGAAGTGAATCGAGCGCGGTCCACTCGCGCGCTGTTCGGTCGCGCGCTGTTCAGTCGCGCGCCGCTCGGCCGGCTCACGCCGTCGCGGCAGAGGGCATCGGCGTAGCTGCCGGCGGCCCAGCAAGCGTGTGTCGAGGCGGCGGGCCGGCCGCGGCCATGTAGCGGCCGAAAACCCACGCTGCCACGCGTGGATTCTCAAGCGCGCGCGCCAGCACCGTGATCGCGGGCGTCGCCGTGAGCTGGCCGATGACGCGTTGGAGGCCGAGCAGCAGGCTGTACTTGCGCTTGTGCGCAGCAGAGAATGCCGCGTAGTCGCGCAGGGCGGCGTCTCTGCTCATGTGCCCGGCGAGCACCCCTTGCAGGCGCTCGCCGCAGGCGAGGCCGAAGTAGAACGCCGTGCGGATGCCCTCGGCGGTCAGCGGCAGGCAGTGGCCTGCGGAGTCGCCGACGAAGAACACGCCTTCCTCGACGGCGGGGCGCAGTTGGTGCGGTATCCAGTTGCCCTGGTAACCGGTGGGCGGCAGGTCGAGGTCTGCAGCCAGCCGGACCGTGGGCTCCTTGACGTGGTGCGATGGCCAGAAGGATCCAATGCCGACGCGGACCTCGTCGGCGGCAGGGAAGCTCCACCCATAGCCGGAGCGGATATAGCCTGGATCGATCCACAGCTCCATTGCGTCCCCTGTGCCGGCTGGGTGGACCTCAAGGCCTCGTGACATCGGCGCGTGCGGTGGCGAGACGGTTGTGGTGTTCGAGAGCACCCGGCGCCAGCCGAGGGCGTCCACGATCAGGGGTGCGCGCAGGTCCCCGCGGTCGGTGTGCACTGTGTGGCCACTGCGGCCCGTGACCGTTGCGGTCTCAAAAGCGCTATCGGGGAGGTCCGTCTGGCGCCACATCAACTCGCACAGCTGCTCGTAGTCAAAGGTCGAGAAGGTGGAGGGCAGCGGCCACCGCACGGTTGCCCCCGGGGTGTGCACGACGAACTCGCCGAAGCTCTGGCGCAGCGCCTGGTCCAGGTCCAGCGCAAGCAGCCAGTTGGTGGGGACAGCACACGCCGACGTCTGGCGCTCGCCGATCGCGTAGCGGTCGATCATAAGGACCTGCGCCCCTGAACCGGCCAGCGCGCGGGCTACCGCCAGACCTGCGAACGAGGCCCCGCAGATGAGCACATCGCAGTCGGCCGCCAGACGGGTGCGCTCGCTGCCCCGCTTTGTCGCCCGGCTTGGCATGACCGCCACAATCATAAGCGCGCGGGGCAGCAGAGCCTCCTTCGCTCGCTGCGCTACGCTTCGGCTGGTGCAAGTACTAACAGAGCAGCCAGCGGACCACGCCCCGATCGGCCGCGTGGTCGAGGGTTCCCGCGGCCTTTTGCTGGAAATCGACGGCCAGATAGTCCCGAACTACGACGCCACACTGACCCCTGTTGAGGAGGGTGAGGTGGTCACAGGCCATGTGGTCCGCATCGACAAGGACGAGGTCCTGGTCGACATCGGCTACAAGTCCGAGGGGGTCATTCCCTCCAGTGAGCTTTCGATCCGCAAGTCCGTGGATCCCCGCGACGAGGTGGCGCTGGGCGACGAGATCGACGCGATCGTGCTCACCAAGGAGGACCAGGACGGGCGCCTGATCATCTCCAAGAAGCGCGCTCGCTTCGAGAAGGCCTGGAGACGGATCGAGGAGGCAGCGAGGTCTGGCGAGTCTGTCGAGGGCACGGTCATCGAGGTCGTCAAGGGCGGGCTGATAATCGATCTTGGCATCCGCGGCTTCTTGCCGGCGTCACTGGTGGACATACGCCGCGTTCCCAATCTTGATCACCACCTGGGCACCAAGATCGACGCCAAGGTGATAGAGCTCAACCGCACGCGCAACAACGTTGTGCTTTCGCGCCGCGCGGTGCTCGAAGAGGAGCGCAAGGAGGTCCGCCAGCGCATCATCGACCGCTTGCAGCCGGGCATGGTGGTGGAGGGCAAGATCTCAAACGTGGTCGACTTCGGCGCGTTTGTCGATCTCGACGGCATCGACGGTCTGATCCACATCTCCGAGCTTTCGTGGTCGCACGTGCGACACCCCAGCGAGGTGCTCAACATCGGCGACACAGTCCAGGTCAAGGTGCTGGACATAGACCGGTCCCGCCAGCGGATCTCGCTTGGTCTCAAGCAGACCCAGGAGGATCCGTGGCAGCGCATGGTTGACACGTACAACCTCGGCGACGAGCTCGCGGGCAAGGTCACCAAGGTTGTGCCCTTCGGTGCGTTCGTCGAGGTGCTCGACGGCGTTGAGGGCCTCGTGCATATCTCCGAGCTTGCTCCCCGCCACGTTGAGAACCCGCGCGAGATCGTGCATCCCGGCGACGAGATCCGCGTGAAGGTGCTCGAGATCGACTCTGAGCGCCGCCGCCTGTCGCTTTCCGCCAAGCGTGTCGAGGATCAGGTGTTGCCGCTGCATCCGCGGACACCACAGGAACTGGCCGAGGACAATGCGGCTGCCGAGACGGGAGCCGACGTAGATGTGGCCGCATACGCCGAGGCCGGCGCCGAGCTTTCTCCCGTCCCCGAGGCGGCTGAGATCCCCGAGGCCGGCGAGGTCACGCCGGTCGTCAGCGACGTCGTTGGGACCGACGCCACCGCAGTCAGCGAGGACGACGCCACCGCAGTCAGCGAGGCTGGCGAGAGCGTTGACGATGGCGAGCCCAGCGCGCAGGCCGAGGACCTGGGCGATGGCCCCCTGGACGGGGCAGACGGCAATGGCGTTGCCGCGGGCGTACTGCTGCCCGCGGGCGAGCGCGCCGAGGACTGAGGGCGCACTCGCCCTGGGGTGCCACGAGTGCAGCACGGGACCCTGGAAGATCGATCGGCCGCCGATGGGGTGCCGGCTCTAGCGGTTCCTCTGATCGGCCTCACGGGTTCGATGGGCGCAGGCAAGTCCACAGCGCTCGACGCGATGTGTGAACTCGGCGCCGATGTGCTGTCCACCGACAGGGTCGTGCACGAGCTGTTCGGCTGCGAACGGGTGCGCCGGGCGCTGGTTGAGCGCTGGGGCCCGGAGATAGCACCTGGGGATGTGGTGGCCCGTGACGCGGTCGCCGAGCGAGTCTTCGGCAACGCGTCCGAGCGCGAATGGCTGGAGGGCACGATCTGGCCCTTGGTGGGCGAGCGGGTAGCGGCTTGGCTGGCATTGGCTCGGTCCAAAGACCCGGCACCACGAGCCGCCGTGGTCGAGATGCCCCTGTTGTTTGAGTCCGGGATGGACAAGGCCTGCGATGCCACGATCGCCGTGTTGGCCTCCGAGGAACTGCGGCGCCAGCGTGCCTGGGGACGCGGGCACGCGCGTGAAGAGGAGCGCGTCGCGAGGCAGCTGCCGCAGGAGGAGAAAGCCCGGTTGGCCACCTACGCCGTATGCAACGACGGTACGCCCGACGAGCTGCGAATCGAGCTGGCGGCAGTGCTCGACGAGCTCACCGCCCCCACCGCCTAGAGCCGACCGCGACAGCCGTCGGCTGGGCGTGACAAGCTTGGATGATGCCTCCCGCAACCGGTCCCTCGTCGACATCGGTCAGCTTACGGGCCCTACCGGCGACCGAGCGCCTGGCCAACGCGCGTGGCAGCGCGCGTGTGCAGCGGCCAGTCCGGGCCGGCGGGCGGCGAGGCCAACCGGCTGGGCGCTCGCGTGGCGGTGCCGGCAAACGTCTGCTGGGCGCTCTGCTGGCGATGATCGTGCTCGGGGTGGGTGCGACGTTGTTGGCCCCCATCATCGGCGGCACGCTGCGACGGCTGGAGCTCCCACTCAATGACGCACGCGTGATCCGCACGCAGGCCGCCGCCGAGCACCTGAATCCCGCACTGGTCGCCGCCGTCATCTACGCTGAGACGAGATTCCGGCCGCGGGAATCCTCGGCGGGGGCCCTTGGGCTGATGCAGATACTGCCTGAAACGGCGCAGTTCATCGCGGGGCGCACCGGAGGCATCGAATTCACCACTGCCGATCTGGCGAGTCCGGAAGTCAATGTGGCCTACGGCAGCTGGTACCTGCGCTATCTGCTCGACCACTACGGCGGTGCCGAGCTGCCCGCTGTGGCCGCTTACAACGCGGGTTTGAGCGAGGTTGACGGCTGGGTCGCCAAGGCGACCGCAGCAGGGCATTCGCTGAGCGACGCCGAAATCCCCTACCCGCAGACGCGGGCGTACGTCGCGAGCGTGCTTTCCGCGCAGCAGGCGTACACGGCCACCTACCCGCACCAGCTCGGCCTGCAGTAGCAGCGGTCGGCCCGCGATGGTCGCGGTGGCCGCGGTGGCACGATGGTCGGGGTCGGCCGATTGGGGCCGAGATCGGGGAGCCGCCCGCTACCGTAATCGAGAGCCTCCATGCCAGAATTTCGCCTCGATTCCGCCTTCACGCCCGCGGCCGATCAGCCGCAGGCGATCGAGTCGCTCGCCGAGGGGTTGACCGCGGGCGAGCGCTTCCAGACCCTGCTCGGGGCGACAGGCACGGGCAAGACGATGACGATGGCGGGGGTGATCGAGGCCGTTCAGCGTCCAGCGCTCGTGATCGCACACAACAAGACGCTTGCAGCGCAGCTGTGCAACGAGTTCCGGACGTTCTTTCCGGACAACGCCGTGGAGTACTTCGTCTCCTACTACGACTACTACCAGCCCGAGGCCTACGTTCCCAGCAAGGACCTGTACATCGAGAAGGACTCGGCGATCAACAGCGAGGTGGACCGGCTGCGGCATGCGGCAACGGCCGCCGTGTTCGCGCGTCGCGACGTGATCGTCGTGGCCTCGGTCTCCTGCATCTTCGGGCTCGGCTCGCCGGAGACATACGAGATGAACATGCAGATCCTGAAGGTGGGGGAGACGATCGACCGCAACGAGCTGTTGCGAAAGCTCGTGACGATCCAGTACACGCGCAACGACACGGTCCTGTCGCGCGGCACCTTCAGGGTGCGCGGCGAGACCATCGAGATCTTCCCCGCCTACGCGCAAACGGCAATTCGCGCGACGTTGTTCGGCGATGAGGTCGAGCGGCTGCAGTGCTTTGACCCGCTCACGGGCGAGGTCATCGACGACAATCTCGAGCACGTGGGCATCTGGCCGGCCACGCACTACAACGTCAAGGAGGGCAGCGTCGAATCCGCAGTGGAGCGCATCGGCGCAGAGCTGGTCGCTCGCTGCAGGCAACTGGAGGCCGAAGGCCGTCTGCTGGAGTCCCATCGTTTGCGCCAGCGCACCCAGTACGACATGGAGATGCTGCGCGAGGTGGGCTTCTGTTCGGGCATCGAGAACTACTCGCGTGTCCTGGACGGCCGCAATCCGGGCGCGCGGCCGTACTGCCTGATCGACTACTTCCCCGACGACTTCATCTGCTTCATGGACGAGTCCCACCAGACGGTTCCCCAGCTCGGTGGCATGTACGCGGGCGACCGCTCGCGCAAGCAGACGCTTGTCGACTA
>CAJCHW010000057.1 GCA_903970125.1 Chlamydiota bacterium | reverse complement strand
CGGGCAAGATCGAGCTCCGGTCAGCGCCCTTTTCCCCGAAGGTCCTCCTCGAGCAGTGCGTGGCGATGGTGAACGAGGAGGCCCGCGCCAGGGGCAGCAGCATCAGCATCGCCGTCGCCCCAAAGCTGCCCGAGCTTCTCGTCGGGGACTCGGCGCGCGTGCAGCAGATTGTGCTGAACTACCTCACCAATGCGCTCAAGTTCGGCGCCGGCAAGCCGATCGTGGTGGTGCGTTCGAGCATGATCGGGCTCCTGGACAGCGCCCAGCTGCGCGCGGTGTTCGCCCATGAGGCGGCACACACGCTCTCTGACCACAACCTCTACCGCACGGCGCTTTTGATCCTGACGCGGCTGCTGCGCACCGCTCCTTTGCCCTTCGGGCTGCTCCCGATCGGCCCGGTGCTGTTGGAGTGGTCGCGTGCCGGCGAGCTCACATGCGATCGCGCGGCTGCGCTTGTGACGCGCGATCCGCTGTCGGTGTGCAGGACGCTGATGGTCATAGCCGCAGGTGCCGAGGCATCGCGCCTGAACCTCGACGCGTTCATGCGCCAGGGTCAGGAATACCGCGAGGGCGGCCGCGGCCTGGCACGGCTGTCACGGCTGCTGATGGACATGGGCGCCACGCACCCCATGCCCGTGCGCCGCATCCACGAGCTGATGGAGTGGGTCCGGGGTGGCGACTACGACCGCATCATCTCCGGTGAGTACATGCGCCGGGACGAGCCGGTGGAGCCGCTCGCGGAGGCTTCGGACGCCGTCGACCACTACACCGAGCGCTTCCGCTCGGCGTTTGTGGAGACGGGCCAGTCTGTCGCCGAGACAGGCCAGCAGCTGGCCGAGTGGCTGCGCAAGCGGGCCAGCGATGCGCGCGCAGACGCCGAAGCGGCGTTCGACGACGACTTCGACTTCGACTTCGACGAGCACGACTTCGACGAGGACGGCGCCGGGGATCCGGACGACAGCGACTCCTGAGACCGACCGCTGAGACGGTGGCCCGGTCAGGCGTCCGGGTGCACAGCGGTGCGGATGAAGTCCACGATCGCCTGCGTCGGCGAGCCGGGGGTGAAAACCTCGGCGACCCCGAGCCTGCGCAACTCCGGGATGTCTTCGGCAGGAATCGTCCCGCCGACGGTGATCACGACGTCCTCGACGCCCTGCTCGCGCAGCAGCTCCATAACCCGCGGCACGAGCGTCATGTGCGCGCCCGAAAGGATCGACAGCCCGACCGCGTCGGCATCCTCCTGGATCACGGTGTTGACGATCTGCTCCGGGGTCTGGTGAAGCCCCGTGTAGATGACCTCCATGCCGGCGTCACGGAGAGCCCGGGCGATGATCTTTGCGCCGCGGTCGTGGCCGTCAAGACCGGGCTTGGCGACGACGACGCGGATCTTTGCGTCGGAATCCTCAGCGCTCACGGCTTCAGACGCGCACGATGATCGCGTCGCCCTGACCGCCGCCGGAACAGATCGCCGCACAGCCCAGCCCGCCGCCGCGCCGGCGCAGCTCAAGCACGAGCGAGCCGATGATGCGTGCGCCGGAAGCGCCGATGGGGTGTCCGATCGCAACAGCGCCGCCGTTGACGTTGACCTTGTCGGCGTCGATGCCGAGCACGCGGATCGAGTTGACAGTGACCGAGGCGAATGCCTCGTTGATCTCCCACACGTCGATATCGGTGGCGCTGAGCCCGGCCCGCTGCAACGCCTTTGTGGCGGCGCTTGCGGGTGTCGTTGCCAGGTAGGCGAAATCGTTCGCGCTCTGCGCATGGCCCACGATCTCGGCGAGCACCTCCTTGCCCTCGGCCTTGGCCCACTCCTCAGAGGCGAGCACAAGCGCTCCGGCGCCGTCGTTGACCCCGGGAGAGTTGCCGGCGGTGTGCGAGCCGTCCTTGCTGGCGACCCCGGGCAAGGACGCGAGTCGCTCGAGCGTCGTGTCGCGTCGGGGAGCCTCGTCGGTGTCGACGAGTGTGGGCTCCTTGCCACGCTTGGCAGGTGGCACGGTGACAGGCGCAATCTCCTCGGCCATGCGGCCGTCGTCGATCGCCGCGATTGCAAGCTCATGCGAGCGCAGCGCCCAGCGGTCCAGGTCCACGCGCGTCATCTCAAGCTCGTCGCCGACCTCGGTGGCCTCGTCGATCATGGGCCGGCCCGAGAAGGGGTTGGTGAGCCCATCGTGCATCATCGCGTCGAGGATCTTGGCGTCGCCCATGCGATAGCCAAAGCGCGCGTTGGGTATCAGATAGGGAGCTTTGGACATCGACTCCATACCGCCCGCCAAGCCCAGGTTCAGGTCGCCGGCGCGAATCGCGTTATCGATCATCACAGTCGCGCGCAGACCCGATGCGCAGACCTTGTTGACGGTCTCGCTTGAGACCTCCTTGGCGACGCCGCCCTTGATCTGGGCTTGACGCGACGGGATCTGGCCCTGGCCGGCCTGCAGCACCTGTCCCATCACCACGTGCTCGATCTGCGCGCCATCGACGCCGGCGCGCACGAGTGCCTCCTTGATTGCGACGCCTCCGAGGTCGGTGGCGTCAAGCGAAGCGAGCGCTCCACCCATCTTGCCGACGGGCGTGCGTGCGGTCGAGAGAACTACGGTCTTGGGCATGTCGTTATCACGTTAGTGGCCATTGGGTCAGCGCCTCCGTCGGGTGTCCTCGAACACTTGGGTATCCCCCCTGTGGGCAGCGCGCACAGCGGCTGGCACTGCGGGGAGCAGACGGCATCCTAGCGATGCGAGTATCTTGGCCCGCGCCGTGCTGGTTTCCAGCGTCATACCACCTGCTGGCGCCAGCGACGCCGACACCGTCGCCGTGGGGCTGATCGACGGGGTCCCGTTGTCCAAGGAGGCGCCGCCGGAGTTGAGCGCACTGCTCGACAGCGGCGAGGCCAGGGTCACATTCCGATCGCTCGCGGTTGCTCACGCGCAGGGCAAGCGCTGGATCCTGGTCGGTCTTGGCAAGGGCGATGAGCTGACCGCCGAGCGAGCGCGCGTGGCGGCGGCTGTGGTTCACGGCCGCGCAGTGGAGCTGCGCACGCTCGCGCTTTGCTGGCAGCTGCCCAACGCACCGACGGCAAGCGAGCCTGCAGAGCTTGCCGGGGCATTGGTCGAGGGCACGATCCTCGCCGACTACCGCTTTGACACATTCAAGTCCAAGAGCGCTGGCACCGCGAAAGAGGACGCCGACGAGGGTCCCCGGCACCTGGACCGCTTGATCATCGCTGCCGCCCCCGAGGCGGGCATCGGTACCGAAGCGCTGGAGAGAGCCGTGGCTGCGGCTGCGCTGGTCGCCGACTCGGTCAACGCCGCGCGCGACCTGCAAAACCGTCCAGGCAACGATCTCACCCCGACGGCGCTGGGCGAGGAGGCCCGCCGGCTGGGCGCCGAAATCGACACGCTCTCGGTCGAGGTCGAGGATTCAAGCGGCCTGGCCGCGCGCTCAATGGGCGCCTTTGCCGCCGTGGCGCAGGGCTCAGAGCAGGAGCCGGCGCTGATCACGATGCACTACAAGCCGGCGACACCCCCAGCCGATGGCACGCCTGTGCTGGGCCTCGTGGGCAAGGCCGTGACCTTTGACAGCGGTGGCATTTCGCTGAAGCCCGGGGCCAAGATGTGGGAGATGAAGTTCGACATGTCCGGCGGGGCCGCCGTTGTGCAGGCCATGGCCGCGATCGCGCGGCTTGCCCTGCCGATCGAGGTGGTCGCCGTCGTGGGTGCCACGGAGAACCTCCCGAGCGGGCGCGCGGTCAAGCCCGGGGACATCGTCACAGCCACAAACGGCAAGACGATCGAAGTCAACAACACCGACGCAGAGGGACGAATGGTGCTTGCGGACTGCCTCTGTCACGCAGTCTCACTTGGCGCGGAGCGGATCGTTGATCTGGCGACGCTCACTGGGGCAGTGATCGTGGCGCTCGGCTCGACATATGCCGGCGCAATGTCCAACGACGACGAGTTTGCGGCCAGGGTCGTGGGAGCGGGTGAGAGCACGGGTGAGATCAGCTGGAGACTGCCACTGCACAGCGAGTACGACGACCTCGTCAAAGGCCAGTTCGGAGACCTCAACAACGCGCCGGAAGACCGCAAGGCGGGAACGATCGTGGGCGCGGCATTTCTCTCGAACTTCGTCGGCGAGGTGCCGTGGGTGCACCTTGACATCGCGGGCACCGCCTGGGATCTCGGCCGCACGTATGCGCCCAAGGGCGCATCGGGCTTCGGCGTACGCCTGCTCGTCGAGCTCGCGCGCTCGTACTGCTAGCCGGCGGAGGAGCGAGTCGCCTTAGGAACGTGCCCGCGAGGGGCGCGCACAGGACGATCGACGTTGAAGTTGACCCCGAGCACCTGGTCGATGCGTGCGATCAGTTCGCGTCCGCCTTCAAGTCCAGGCTGCGGCTGACCTCCGAGGGTAAGCGACACGCCGCCGCAGCCGCCGGGGTCAGCGTCCGCGACCGCCAGCGATTCGCTGGAGCCGTCTTCATACAGCGGACCACTAGGTGGCGCTACCGCTGCCCGCCCCGAAACGGCTCTATTCCTCGTAGACGTAGAGCATGATTGCCAGCGTCTGCCCTGCGCTCATCGTGAGAGTCTTTGATTGATACGCGTGCGCCCCGGGGGCGGCCCTTTCGATGACTGCAATTCGATAACGGCCGGGGGCCATACGCAACTTGTGCTTGTAGGTGATCCGATCGGTGGTCACTTCACCGTCTGGCCCCAGTTTCCCAATGCGCAGCGGCTGAGTTTCGTCGGGAACCTTTCGGGGCAGACGAGACCGTTCTTGCGACAGTCTTTCGATTCCCCCATTGACGATGTATACGTGGACGATCAGGGTGGCGCACTGAGAAGCCCGAGCAGCGCAGTTCGCTCGCCGCTCCTGCGCGGGAACCCCGTAGCTCGCGACGGGCACGGCTGTGATGCCGAGGATCGCGACGGTCACTCCGATCAAAGCGTTGCGGCTCAACACGACAGGCGCCCCCTGGCACTGAAGCTAGCGTCGGCTAGCGGCCTGGTTGGAAAGATGAACTGCTCGGGGCGGTCGCGGAATACGAAGCCGTTCAACTCACGGCAATGAGGTCAACGACGAACACAAGCGTCTCTTCCGGGCCGATGGCCCCGCCGGCGCCGCGGCTGCCATAGGCCAACGAAGGCGGGATCGTCAACCGACGTCGTCCACCGACTCTCATGCCGGCGACGCCCTGGTCCCAGCCGGCGATGACGTTGCCCTTGCCTAGTTGGAAACTAAAGGTGTCGCCGCGATCCCAGGAAGCGTCGAACTGATTGCCGGTGCTCCAGGAGACGCCAACGTAGTGGACCTCTACGAGTCGCCCCGGAACCGCTTCCTCCCCGCTGCCAACGCCGATGTCCTCCAGCTCGAGCTGGCCGGACGGCGCCTGGTCCGACGGGACGTTCACTTCGGGTTTCGCATTTGTCGCCACGACCGCACCTTATCCGTCGGGCCCCCTCACCGGAGTCCGCGGCTCGCCGGCACGCGGAGGGGCGACGCCTCAGGCCCCGCCTGCATCGCGTAGCGGCGCGAGTACTTCGCTAACGCGTGCCAACTCGTCGAGCATCGCATCGGCGGCCTTACTCATCACATCGTTCGCTTGGAACTGGTCCTCGTCGTCGATGAACTGCGCGACGAAGGGAATCGAAACGGCCTCAAAGGTCGGGAACATGCGCAACGGGCTGAGTACCTGCTTGGTCATCTGCACCGCCCGTGTCCCCGCGGAAACGCCTCCGTAGGAGACGAACCCAAAGGGCTTGTAGAACCACTCGTTGTGGAGGAAGTCGATCGCGTTCTTCAGCGGGGCGCACAAACCGTAGTTGTACTCGGGGGTCACGAACACAAACGCCTCCGCCTCTGCCACGCGAGCGCTCCACTGCATCGTGTGCTGCTTTGTGTACTGCTGAAGGCGCGGGTGATTCGGCTCGTCCAGGAAGGGCAGGTCGATCTCGGCGAGGTCGGCCAGATCGACGTCGAAACCCCCATGAGCGCGCGCCCGCGCATCGAACCACAGTCCCACGGGCAGGCCCACGCGCCCGGGACGGGTGCTTGCGATGATGACCATCAGTCGCGTCATGTCCTTGTCTCCGTTCACGGTTGGCTACAGGGTCCTCGCCGCCACCCTGCGGTTACGCGCTGATGCTAAGCGAGAACGGGTTTTCGGGCCCGGAGAGCACCGACGTCAGGATCACTCCGAACAGTTCGCCTAAAGACCCGCCTGCGCACTGCAGCGGCGGCAAGGTGGCCATGCCGCTGAAGTGCCAGCCCGTCTGCAGTAGTTCTTCGCGCGTCAGCGTGTCCACCAGGCTCCCCGCAATCGGTTTTGAGGTTGTGCACTTGGTCGGGATCGTCAAGCCCACGATGCCGATCGAGGTGATTCCCATGTTGAGCTTGACCGGAATCGTGAGGGTCTCGTCGCCGGGGAACGTCTTGCTCTTTGTCAGCGAGCCTTCGATCGCCCCGGTCTGGGTGAGCGTCATGCCCAGTTTCACGCCCACCGACCCGAACAGCTTGAAGTTGGTGGTAAAGGGCGGGACCAAGAGGTTGCCCTTGACGGAGCCGACACCGGTTTCAGCGTTGACTTCCCCTGCGCCGTTGAACGTCGAGCCCGAGGGCAGCGTGATCGGCTGGCCCAGCCTCTTGTCGCCGAGCGTTCCGGAGAGCACCCAGTTCTTAAAGCTTGCCGTTTCGGTCGCGATATAGGCGAACTGGTCGGCTGGGCTGGTTGGGCTGGTGCCGAAAGGAGTGGTGACGGTGACATCAACGACCCCCGAGCCGGCCGGAGCAAACGCCCGTATCTCGGTTTCGGAAAGCACTTCGAAGCTCGTCGCGTTCGTGGCGCCGAACTTGACAGCGGATGCTTGCTTGAGGTTGGTGCCCGTGATCGTCACTGCTGTTGCGCCGCCGACGCCGACGCCGCTACTCGGTTGCACCTTTTCCACCGTCGGCAGGAGGTTGGCGAAGGTCCACGCTGCTCCAAAGCCGCCATCGCCAGGACCGCCGACGAGCAACGTGCCGCCGTCGGCTGACATCGCGACACCGTAACCGAACAGGCCCCACCCGAGCTCCCCTTCGCCCGTCAGCTGGGCACCCTGCTGGGTCCATGTCGAGCCCGAACGGGTGAACAGCCACGCGGCTCCGATGTTGCCCTGGTGTGATGGCCCCCCGAGCAGGGCGACGTTGCCCTCGGCCGACAGCGCCACGCTCGCTCCGAAATCGCTGCCGGTCAGCGTGGCCTCTTGGGACCAGGCTGTGCCAGACCGGGTGAGCACCCAGATCGTACCGACGGCGCCGATCAGCGCGGTGTTGCCGTCCGCGGACAACGCGACGCTCTCCGTCCACCTATCCGGGCCTGGGCCGATCACCGGCGCCTGCTCAGTCCACGCGGACCCTGAGCGCGTGTACACGATCGCGCCGCCTCCCCTGCCGGTGCCGATGATCGCCGTCCTGCCATCGGCGGAGAGCGCGATGGCGTCGCCGAAGAAGGGGGCTGAGTCGGGCAGCGTTGCGCTCTTGCTCCAGGTCGAGCCCGAGCGCGTGAACACCCACGCAGTCCGGTTCCCGGCGATCAGCGCGGTGTTGCCGTCGCCGGATAACGCCACGCTCTCGCCAAGCATGGTGTCACCGCCGCCTTCGCCGCCCGGAACCAGCTTGGGCCCCTGCTGAGACCACGTCGATCCGGAGCGCGTGTAGACCCACGCCGCGCCCGCCTCGCTGTCGTCTAGGGGGCCTCCGATCAGGGCGGTGTTGCCGTCGCCGGAGAGCGAGCTGCTTTCACCGAATTGGCCCTCGCCGACATCGCCTTCGCCGGTGAGCTTGGGGCCCTGCTGGGACCACCTGGCGCCTTCATGCACGAAGATCCACGCCGCGCCAGCGTGGTGGTTATCTGACGGGGAGCTCACAAGCGCAGTGTTGCCATCCGCGGACATGGAGGTGTTTGAGGAGAAGTCACCATCGCCGCTGAACGGAAGGACTTCGTTGCTCGTGAGCTTGGCGATCTGCTGCGCCACCGTATAGCCGAACTGATCGGCGGGGTTCGTCGGGCTGGTTCCGATCGGGCTGGTGACGGTCACGTCGACGATGCCGTGCCCGGGCGGGGCGACCGCGGCGATCGTGCCTTCGGAATCGACCGCGAAGCTGGCACTCTTGGAGCCAAATCTGACCGCCGTGACTTCCTTGAAGCCGGTGCCCGTGATCGTGACGGCGGTGCCGCCTTTGGAGGATCCCGTTGTGGGGGAGATTTCAGCGACGGTCGGCGCGTACTGGAATGTCGCAGCCGGGAAGCTACTGACGGTCCCGCAAGCTGTGCGCCCGTTCCACACCACCTGCGCGGTGCCCGTTCCTGGTGGCGCGAGCACCGTAATCACCCCCGCTGATTCGGTGCCGGGTTCGCTGGACACCGTGGCTCTCTGCCCGCCAAAGGTAACCGACGCTTCCTGAAGCGTGTTGGGACCGGGGTGAAATGGCGTTACGGTCAGCTTGACCGTTGTACCGCCGGTCGACGGTCCCGCATCGGGTGCGATCGACTCGATCTGCCGAGCCACCGTCGCACCGGGGGTGCAGCCGGCCGGTGGCACCGGGATTTCGGCGAGCACCATGCCCGCCGGCGCCGTGCAGCCGGCCTTTAGGTCGGTGGCCATCCCCAACACTTCGCCCGCGGCGTTGAGGCCGGTCATCGCCAGCTGGACGCCTTCGCCGGTGGTTCTGGTGCCCTCGAAGCCCTCTTTGCTGGAGAGTTCCAGCTCGACCTTGCCGCCAGAGGTACCGGTCGCCTTGATGGCTGGCCAGGCGGCGGCAGATCCCCGGGCTTGCGGCCCGGATGGCATGAACAGCTTGCCTTCGACGCCCGTTTGGACCGGGGACTCGAACGGCAAGCCTTTCGGGTATTCGGGGGGCTATGCGACGTTGATCGTGCCCGGTTCAGCGTCCGTAGCGTTGACTTCGAGAGTGGTGAGGTGACCCGTTATTGAGACCGCGCCGAGTTCTGCGAACTCCGTGCTCCACGCGGCCGGCGTGATGATCGCAACCGACGCGCTGTGCAGCAGGACTTCTTCTCCACTGAGAACTTCGGCGGGGCCAGTCGCTCTTGCGGTGATCTTGACGTCCCCTGCTGTGTTGAGCATGCCCGGAGCGAGCCGGCACTTGGCTTCGAAGCTGACCGCGTATTCCTTTTCGGCCACCGTGGCGGAGCCGGGGGCGGCAACGATCATGCTCGCCGCCATCGCCGCGAGCATCCCGACGGCGCTGATTGCAACGAGCACTCTGAACGTTAAGCGTCTGATCGGGTCTCCTCCATGATTTAAGCGCCGGATCGGGTCTCTTCCATGATCCTCTTCGGCAACGAGGCTCGTCTGAGCAGAGCGCGGCCGCACCGGCAGTGCTGCTGTGCGTCAGCCGATTGTCCTCGTGTGGCGCCGCAGTGTCAAGGGGCTCCTCAGCCCCGCAGCGACACCCGCCAGGCCTTACGCTTTGGCCCCGATGACCGAGATGCAGGCCGTGGCTGAGCCCTCCGCAGCGGCAGACGAGTACCTGCGCCGCGCGCCGGAACCCCTGCGCGGCGGGCTGCTGGGACTGCTTGCGTTCATGCGCTCGAACCACATGCTCAAGCTCCCGTACATGCGCATGCTCGCGCGCCTTGCGTGGCTGAAGCTGCGCCTGGGCAAGCGCCTTCAGACCGACGGCGTGTGCTTTCTATGCCCCGGGGTACACCTGGAGATCGGGCCCAGCGCCACGTTGCACATCGGCCGCTGGGCATGGGTCGGACACGACTCTAAGATCCGCGTCCACGAAGGTGAGGTGCGCATCGGCGCAAAGAGCGTGCTTGGCCAGGAGTGCACGATCTCGGCATACCAGCACGTGAGCATTGGCCGCGAGTGCATCATCGCCGACCGCGTGATGCTGATCGACTTCGACCACGGCGTCGTCGACGTCGAGCGGCCGATCCGCTCGCAGGGCATCTACAAGCGCGATGTGCGCGTGGGCCACAACGTCTGGATGGGCTACGGCGCGTGCGTGCTGCGCGGCGCAAGCGTTGGCGACAACAGCGTCGTGGGCACCAACTCTGTCGTAACCGCGGATGTCCCGGCCAATGCGGTCGTAGGCGGCGTGCCGGCGCGGGTCATCCGCATGCGCGACGCGCCCGCCAAGATGCGCTGGCAGTAGCGGTCAGGTTTCGGCCAAGGACGCGATATCGGCGTAGGGCGCGATGTTGCGCAGGCCTCCAGCGTCGGCGTCAGGCCCTGCTTGGAGCGCGGTTGCAAGCGTCTCGCGGTGGCCGGCGAAACGCTCCTGAGCGTATGAGGCCGCCAGCTTGCGCGCAGTCATAAACGCCCAGTCGCTTGACTGCAGCGCCAGCAGCGCTCGCAGCGCGGCCGTGCCGGCGCCCCCCCCTGCCCGCAGCAGCGTCAGCTCTGCCGCGCGCGTGGCGAAGGCCATGTCCGCCACGGTCATGCGTGCGTCCTCGGCGGCACCGTCGCTGGCAAGCGCACCCTCCGACGCTGCCGGCGCTCGGCGCCGAGCGACGAAGCCCGACCACGTCGAGAGATCGCCGTGCTCGCCCCAGCTGGAGGGCTCCAACGGCTCTGCGCCAACCTCCAGAGGCTCGGGCTCACACGTCTGAAGCGCCTCGTCGAGGGCGACCAGCTCAAGCCCCTGGCGCGAGCACTCAGCGACCACGGCTTTCAGCCAGGTGATGCCCTCGTACCACCAGTGCCCAAAGAGCTCGGTGTCAAAGGCGCAAACCACAAGGCCGCCGCAGGGCAAACCCTGGCCGTCATCGCGCAGCCGCGCAAGCGTGCGCGAGACGAAGTCGGCGGCGTGGGTGTGGGCGATCGCCTGCGCGCGCTCGTGGTCGTAGGCGCTGCCGTCGATCGACCAGGGACAGTGGTTATGCACCGTACGCCGGTGGTAGTCGCGGTAGCGGCCGTCGGCTGGATAGCCCGAACGGCCCCAGACGACATCGATGGTGGCGCGATCGATGGGCACGAGCACCACGCCCGCATCGCCGATCAGCGGCCGCAAATGCGCGCGGCCGCCGAGGCCAAAGCGCTCGGTCAGCTCCACGCAGGTGCTGCGCACGCCGGCGCGGGCAAGCAGGGGCTCCAAGTAGGGCGCGTGCGCGCACTCCGGCAACCAGAAGCCGCCGCCCCAGCCCTCGCCGAAACGCGCCCTGTGGGCGTGGATGCCGGTCTGCACCTGCGCGCGCACAAGCGCATCGCTGGCCACAAGGGGCAGGATCGCGTGGGTAGCTGACGAGGTCCAGCGTGCATGTGGCGCAAGCGCTCCCAGCAGGTCATCAGCGCGGGCCGCCAACACCTCAACGGCGCGCTCGTAATCGCGGGCTGAGCGTTCGAGCTCGCTCGCGAGCGCCTCGCGGCCGGACTGGCGCAGGCCGCGGGCGTCCTCGCTGTGGGTAAACGAGCGGACGTCGCCAACGAACTCATAAAACCGTGTCGCCAGATCGGCGACCTCCAGCTGATCGGCAAGCACGGGGGTCACAGAAAGCGTCAGCGGAGCGCCGGAGTCCAGCAACCCAAGCAGCGGGACATAACAGCTTGCCATCGCCTCCCACAGCCATTCCTCCCCGAATGGCCAGGTCCCAAAGCCCTCGACGTAGGGCA
This sequence comes from Chlamydiota bacterium, assembly GCA_903970125.1. Lineage (GTDB taxonomy): Bacteria > Actinomycetota > Thermoleophilia > Solirubrobacterales > Solirubrobacteraceae > Palsa-744. The sequence goes on along the minus strand of CAJCHW010000057.1, from coordinate 34,748 downwards.
TGTGCGTGTGCAGCACGATTGCGAGCGCCCCGCGATCGCCCGCGGAGCGCGCACGCAAACCAGCTGTCATCCGCGGCACACAGCCAGAAAATCGAGCGCGCGCTGAAGCCCCTGTGCGTCCGGCGTGCGCAAGGCGAAGTCCGAACTCGTGATTGCGGGGGTCAAGCGGTCATAGAAGCGCTCAGTGATGCCTAAGCGCCGATGCACGCTGTCCCAGCCAAGCTTGATCGCGAGCGCATGCGCGCGTAGCTTGCGCGCGTGAAAAACGCCCAACAGCTGCACCGATTCAAAGTGCCTGGCACAGAGCTCGCGGAACTCCTCGGCGCGGTACTCATGCACGTGCCACGGGTTATCCGAGCGCTCGGCGCCCTCGCCGGCAAGCGTGAGCAGGTTGGGCGTGGAGATGTACACACTGCCGCCGGCGCCCACGAGCGAGCGGAAGTGCGCAAGCACGCCGTCGGGGTCCTCGACGTGCTCGATCGTCTGCAGGCACACGACCGCATCGGCGGGCGCCGTAAAGGTCGAGATCAGGTCGCGCTCGAAGCTCAGATTCGCGCGCCGGTAACGCAGCCGTGCGTGCTCGTGTGTCTCGGGGTTGGCATCGACACCGATCACGCTCGCAGCCGTCGTGGCGAGCAGGTCCGCGCCGTAGCCCTCGCCACAGGCCATGTCGATCACGCGCTGTGAAGCGACACGCTGTGCGATCCACTCATAGACCACCAGGTGGCGCCGAAACCAGTAGTTCTCCGCAGGCACGTCGGGCAGCGTGCGCTCGCCTGTCAGCGCCAGCGGCGGCACACCGCTGGGCTGATTGCGTTGCACGTAACGCGGCTCGGAAGGGCCCGCAAGCTCGGACATGGCAGGCGGCACGACGCGCGCGAGTATATGGTGGCGGCCCATGCACGCGACACTCAGCCCCGACGAGATCCGCGACTTCAACATCCGTTACCACGACGCCGCTGCCGAGCACTACGACTCGAAATGGGCGATCGGCTTTGGCGGCCCAAGCCAGGATCAGGTCCACTCCAAGCTGAGCAAGGCCCTGGGCGCCGGCCCGGCCGGCCCGAACGCCTACGCGCGGGCACTTGAGATTGGCGCGGGGACCGGGTACTTCACCTTGAACCTGCTGGGCGCAGGCGTGATTGAAGCGGCGACGTGCACGGACATCTCGCCGGGCATGCTTGCGGCGCTGCGCGCAAACGCTGCCTCGGGCGGGCTGGACGTCGAGACCGTGGTGGCCGACGCCGAGCACCTCCCCTTTGCCGACGAGAGCTTTGAGCTGGTCTTTGGACATGCAGTGCTTCACCACTTGCCGGACGTGGGCCAGGCGCTGGCGGAAATGCACCGCGTGCTCGTGCCCGGCGGCACGCTCGTATTCGCCGGGGAGCCGTCGCGCCTGGGCGACTCGATCGCGCGCGTGCCAAAGCGGTTGGCGACGTCGGTGGCGCCGCTTTGGCGCTCACTGCTGCGTGCGCGTCCGTTGCAGCGCGCAGGCAAGCACACCGAGCACGCAGCCGACTGCGCCCCGGGGGTGCATCTGGAGGGCTCGGTCGATGTGCATGCCTTTACCCCGGGCCAGCTGTCGGAGCTGGCGACAGAGGCCGGCTTTGAGTCCGTGCACGTGCGCGGCGAGGAGCTTCTGGCCAACTGGTTTGGGTGGACCAACCGCACGCTTGAGGCCACCGCCGAGCCGGCGGACGTGCCATGGCTTTGGCGCCGCTACGCCTACCACGGTTACCTCGTGCTGCAAGCACTGGACCGCAGTCTGCTGGAGGGACGACTGCCGGCAGGCGTGTTCTACAACCTCATGCTCTCGGCGCGCAAGCCCGAGCGCTGACAAGCGGCCTCGCATCAGTCGCGTCAGTCAGGCCGTAACGGCCACCCCGCCACGGCGCGGATCGCCGGCGCCCAGCATCTCGCCGTCGAGACACTGAACGGCCTGCACACCGCCGAAGAAGAGGTTGACGTCGCCAAAGCGCACGACCTCGCGTCCGTTGCGCGCAGCGACCTCGACGCCGGGCTCGTGGTAGACGATGCCGGCCTCGAAGTGCACGCGCGGTGCCTGCACAGCGGCCGCTACATCCAGCCCACGATCCACCGCCGCCACGATCGTCTGCAATAGCGCCGAGCGGATGCGGTTTGAACCGGCGCTGCCGAGCACCAACTCGACGCTCCCGTTTGCCAGCACGACCGTGGGAGCCATCATGCTCGGCAGGCGGCCGCCGGCGGGATGTTGGTGGAAGCCAAGCGGGCTCAGATCCTCCTCGCCCATGACGTTGTTGAGATGCATGCCGGTCCCGGGCACCACCACGCCGGAGCCCTCGCCGTTGGTGGTGGTCACGCTGCACGCGCAGCCCGCGCTGTCGAGCACGGAGATGTGCGTGGTCGAGCCCAGTGGGCTTCCCCCGTGCAGCTTCGAGGACAGAAAGCGCTGCTGGAAGCCGTCCTCGCCGAGGCCGCCTATGAACTCGGCTGTGCGCTCGGCCTGAGCGGCTTCCATCGCCTCCAGCAACAGCTCGACGGTCGGCGGTCGCGGCTGGCGGTCGAGCAGCGCGAGCGCGTAGGCGATCAGGATGCCGCCGGCCGAGGGAGGCGGGTTGGTGAGAACCTGGCGATCGCGGTAGTCCACTGCAAGCGGCGCGCGCTCGACTGCCCCGTAGCGCGCAAGCGCGTCGCGCCCAACCAGCCCGCCGCGGCTACCCACCCACTCGCAGACTGCGGCGGCGATATCGCCGTGGTAGAAGGGCTCGGCGCCCTCGTGGGCAAGGCGCAGAAGCGCCTGGGCAAGCTCGGGATTGCGCAGGACCTCGCCCTCACGCAGGACATTGCCGTTGGGCGCCCACAGCGCGGCGCACTCGGGCGTGGAGCGAAGCAGATCGCTGAGGATGCGCGCGACATAAGCTTGGGAGTGGTTGAGCGCCACGCCCTCGGCGGCGAGCCTGGCCGCGGGCGCGACAAGCGTCTGGAGCGGCACCGTTCCCCACCGCCTTGCCGCCTCGCACACACCGGCAGGCGCGCCGTAGATGCCGCACGATGCCGGTCCGATGTAGAAGATCTGCTTGGCGTCCCCGAAGGAGACGTCAATCGCTTCGAGTTCCGCCGGGCGCCCGTCGGCCGCGGGGTCGGGCGCGACCACAAAGAAATCCAGTAGCGACGGCCCGACGCCGCCACCGGCCACGAGCATGTAGCCGCCGGCGCCCAAACCCGTCAGCAGTGGCTCGGCCACGAACGACATCAGCATCGCGGCAACGGCGGCATCGACGGCATTGCCGCCTTCGCGCAGAACCTGTGCCCCGACCTGGGCGGTCAGCGGGTGTCCAGCTGCAACTACTCCACGACCGCCGGCGCTCATGTGGTCACGCAGCGTAACCCGGTAGCAGCCGGCGCCGGCGTCCGCGGCCTATCGTGGGACGAACTCTGGGACCTGCAGCTCGCCCACGGCCAGGCTGTTGGCACCCCGCGGCCGGCCCGCCGCTGCCGGCGTCTTCAGCCGCGAGATCCGCGGCTCGCCGGCGGGCTCGACACGCTGGTGGCGACTGGAGCGCCTGTCGCCGGCGCCGTAGCCGGTGGCCACGACAGTCACCCACACCTGGTCGTCGAGCTTCTCGTCGACCATGGCGCCGAAGATGATGTTGGCCTCCGGGTGCGCAGCCTCGGAGATCGCGCGGGCAGCGTCGTTGACCTCCCACAGCGAAAGATCGGGCCCGCCGGTGATCGACAGCAGGATCGAGCGCGCGCCCTCCATCGAGATCTCAAGTAGCGGCGAGGAGACGGCCTGATTGGCCGCGTCGGTCGCCCTGCTCTCGCCCACGCCCATGCCAATCCCCAGCAGTGCGTTGCCGGCCGAGGACATGATCGTGCGCACGTCGGCAAAGTCGAGGTTGATCAGGCCAGGCAGCGTAACCAGATCCGAAATGCCCTGGACGCCCTGGCGCAGGACGTCGTCGGCGACGCGAAAGGCCTCCACCATCGTCGTCTGACGATCAAGCACCGACAGCAGGCGATCGTTGGGGACGATGATCAGCGTGTCCACCTCGGCGGCAAGGACCTCCACGCCCTCGTCGGCCTGGGCAATTCTGCGCGAGCCCTCAAAGCCAAACGGCTTGGTCACGATCGCAACCGTCAACGCGCCCACTTCGCGTGCCACGCGGGCAACCACGGGTGCCGCACCGGTGCCAGTTCCGCCGCCCACTCCTGCGGTCACAAAGATCATGTCCGAGCCCTTGAGCAAAGCCTTGATCCGGTCGTACTCCTCCATCGCCGCCTGACGGCCGACGGCGGCATCGGCGCCCGAGCCGAGGCCGCCGGTGACGCCGGCGCCGATATGCAAGGTCACGTCGGCGGTCGACTGTTGCAGCGACTGCAGGTCTGTGTTGATCGCCAGAAACTCCACGCCCTCGACCTCGGCCTCGACCATGCGATTCACCGCATTTACCCCCGCGCCACCGACGCCCACGACGCGCAGCACGGGCTTCGCGGACACGCCGGGCATTGCAGCGGGGGCCATGTCCTGGTGGGACCCGGCGTAGACGTCGGGAGCCGCGCTCGGAGTGCTCGGAATCGCCCAGTCACGCTTGGGTTCCATCACGTTCTCCGGAATCTCGGAGGAGAAGGCGTGGCGCAGGCGCTCCTGCGGGCTCGGGATACGCCGCTCGGGGTCGGAATTGACTTCGGGCTCGGCGGCTTGTGGCGGCGACTCCGGCGTCGGTGAAGCGGCGCTTGCCGGCGCGCTGGGCTGAGACGTATTGGCCGCAGTCGAAACGTTGGGCTGTGCGGCCGGCGGAGCAGGCGCGGCGGGGGCTGGCGCTGCCAGCGGCTGCTCGGCCGCTGGCTGCTCGGCGCTCTGGCCCTCAGGCGCGTCGTCGAGTTCGGTCTTGCGGAAGAGCGCCGCCAGCGGGCCCTCGCGCATGCTTGCGCGCTTGTTTGGCCTCTGCCTAGGTTGTGCCACCGGCCAGGACCTCCTGCGCGAGCTCACGGTAGGCACGGGCTGCGTTGCCATCGGGCTCGTACTTGAGCACAGACATGCCCTTCACGGGCGCCTCAGCGAAACGGATGGTCTTGCGGATGCGCGAAGCGAAGACGCGGTCGCCGAAGTTCTCCTCAAGGATCTCGATCGCCTCCTTGGCATGCACTGTACGCGCATCGACCAGCGTGGGCAGGATGCCCTCGATCTCCACGCCTGGATTGAGGTTCTCGCGAATCATGGCGAGTGTGTTCTGCAGTTGGATCAGACCTCGCATCGACAAATACTCGCACTGCACGGGGACGATCACCTTGTGCGCAGCGGTGAGCGCGTTGATGGTCAGCAGTCCCAGGCTGGGCGGCGTATCGATGCAGATGAACTCGTAGTCGCCAAGGATAGGTTCAAGCGCCTTCTGGAGCGAGCGCTCGCGGCCAATCATCGTCGACATTGCGATCTCGGCGCCTGCCAGATCGATCGATGCGCACGCGACATCCATCTCGCGCTTGCGGATGACGTCGCGGATCGGGACCTTGTGCACGAGCACGTCGTACATCGAGGACTCAAGCGTGTCGGGGTCGATGCCCTGGGACATCGTGAGGTTGCCCTGCGGATCCATATCCACGCAAAGTGCGCGGTGTCCGGCCTCGACGAACGCCGCAGCGAGGTTCAGGGTCGTCGTCGTCTTCGCAACGCCGCCCTTCTGATTTGCGAATGCGATCACCTTGGCCGTCGCGGTCGCGGCGGGCTCGGGCTCTGGTTGGCCTATGTACAGGTCCACGCGGACGTATTCGCAGGGAGCGGGGGGATTCCTGCACCCTATGGGCATGCTCGGACAAGATCCCTACGATCGTTGCGATGCCCGACGGGCCCGCGAGCGCTGTGCAAGCCACCTCTGAGCACACGCTGCAGGCGCGTCTGACTGGCAAACGCATCTGCATCTGCGCCGGTTCAGGCGGGGTGGGCAAGACCACGATCGCAGCGGCAGTGGGGCTGGGGCTGGCCCGGGACGGCCAACGCGTGCTGGTGCTCACGATCGACCCAGCCCGGCGGCTCGCTGGAGCCCTGGGCCTTGACGCGCAAACGCTCGACTCGCGCGCGCGCGCGGCCTCGCCAAAAAAGGACGCCACCACACTGACCTCGCCGGCGGATCAGGCGACCCGCGTTTCGCCCCAGCGGCTGCGCGCTGCCGGCGTGCCGATCACTGGCGAGTTGTGGACGATGACGCTCGACGTCCCCGGCACGTTTGACCGCCTGATCGCCGAGCTTGCTCCGGACGGCCAGGCGTATGAGGCGCTGCGGGCAAACCCGATCTACCAGGAGCTTGCGGGGGATGCCGCGGGATCACAGGAGGTGGCAGCGGTGGCCAAGCTCTTTGAGCTCGATCGCGAGCGCGCCTTCGACGTGGTCGTGCTCGACACGCCGCCATCGCGTCACGCGCTGGACTTTCTGGACGCCCCAACGCGGCTGGGCAGCTTTTTGGAAGGACGCGCGATGAGCCTGCTGTTGATGTCCACCGAAGGCCCGCGGGCAGACGGCGACGCTGGAACGGGCGCTTCCGCCCGGCGGTCCTCGAGGCGCCCGGGAGCACTGTCGCGGCTGCCTGCGGCACTGCTGCCACGCCTGGCGCCCAGGGCCGCGGCGACGCGCCTGCTGGGGGGCGGGACGGGAGCGCTTCTGTCGCTCTTTGCGCGCGCAACGGGCCTTGAGGTGATGGGCGATCTGGCCAGCTTCCTACGGCTGCTTGGAGGCGTGAGCGAGGGACTGCGCGAGCGCGCGGCGAGTGTCGAAGCGTTGCTGCGCGACCCCGCGACGGCGTTCGTGATCGTGACCTCGCCCGAGCACGAGCCCAGCCGGGAGGCGGTGTTCCTGCACCGCAGCCTGCTGGCCTCAGAGATGGCGTACGTGGGCCTCGTGATCAACCGCACCCACGAGGGCACAGCTGAGATACCAGACCCAGACACACTTGGAGCAGAGCTTCAGCGACTGCTCGGCGCGCCCCTGAGCAAGCGCGTGGTGCGCAGCGTCGCCGACCTGCAGGTGCTCATCGCCCGTGACCGCGACAGCGTGCAGGAGCTCTCAGATGCACTCAAGGAGCGCTCGCCGGTGACGGTCCCGGAGCTCGGCGAAGACGTCGACGGGCTGGCTGGGCTGGCGCGAGTGTCCAAGCGTGTGCTCGGCTGACAGCGGCCACGGTCAACCGAGTGTGCGCAACAGACGCTGCTGTTGCTTGTCGAGCTCGCGCGCGTGCCCGCCGGCCGAGGCCGAGGCGGCGAGGTCGTCGCCTTCCAGCCACACCTCCTCGGCATTCCAGCCACCGCGCGGCCCACGGGCGGCCGTGATCCTGGGCGGCGCGCCCTCGGTGTCGGCATGTGCGGGCTCACGCGAGGAATCGGCCACGAGCAGCTCGTCGGCGAGCGTGGCGAGGTCATAATCAAGGTGCCCGCAGATAACGTCACGCAGTAGCGCCCGCAGGTGGTCGGCGACCGTGCGCACGAGCTTGGTGGAGGTGCCATGGGCGGTTGCGTTGCCCTCGACCACGTCGCGCTCAAGCGCCAGCGCCCGTGTCACGAGGTCTGCCAACTGAGCACGCTCACTGGGCACCGCGCACAGCGCCGCAAGGCGTCCGGCAAGCGCGCCGCGGGGTGAACCATCGGGCTCAAGCAGTGCGCGCAGAGCGGACAGGTAGTCGCTGAGCCCCTCAAGCTCATGCTCGCGCCCACAGCCCATCTGAAAGCGGTTCAGGGCCCAGGCCACCGCATTGGCCGTAGGCGTACGACGCGAGACGAGATTGCAAAAGGCGCGCAGCTCATCCTCTTGGTCCGGTGTGACCACGAGCATCCCCTGCGGCTGAGCAGCATCGGCCAGCGCCAGCGGCCGCCAGCGGCCATCGTCGATGCGTACCCACACGAGCTCGCCGAGCTCGACGCGGCCGTCACCGAAGAGTCGTAACGAGCCGAGCAGATCACGCAGCACCGCCCGTCCGTCTGCGGCTGCGTCCTCCGCCGTGTCGTGCCCGCTCGTGAGCACCACAACAAGGTGGTCGGCGCGCTCCTGTCCGTCGACGGGCAAGACCTCTTCGGGTAGGTCAGCGCCGGGGGCAGCGGCGACCAGCCGCACCCCGCCGGTCAGGATCAGTTCGGTCGAGGCGATGGTCATGCCGTGAAGCGTCGCGACCAACGCGGTGCCCTCGGGACTGCCAAGCGCGGCGCGCTCGAGGCGATCGAGCGTCGATTGCACGCGCTCGGGCCGCAGATCAAACTGGGTCTGTTCGTCGAAGACTTCCCCGAGCATCACCCACAGGGCCACCTCGGCGTCGCCGCGCGGCGGACTTGCGTGATCGTAGGTGCTCGAGCCGTCGAGACTGCTGCGAGCACCGACGATGCTGATGTAGCGCTGCAGACCGGCGAACCCCTCCAGCGCGACAGCGGCGCGCCGGTAGCTGGCGAGCCCAGTGAGCGCGCGCCAACGCTCGCCGATGAACTCTCGTGTCAGCGGCTGGTAGCAGTACAGCGGCGTGCGGGCCGCGGAGAAGCCGCCGCGGTCGATCTCGAATGAGACCTCTGAGCCGCCGTCGACTTCCACCTGCAAGTGCGTTGCCGCCTCTTCGAAGAACTCCGTAATCGCTGTCTGCAATTGATACGAGCGCATCCTGGGCGGTTCGCCACGCGCCGCAGCCCTCCTCCATGGCGCAGGAGTGCTTGCACGCGGTTTTGAGAAGCTGCACGTCAGGCGACAGCGGCGAGCGAGGCGTGCTTAGGAGCCTCGCTGCAGGCGTCACCGAGATCCAGCCAGCGTTCGCCATAGGCACGCATGTCGTCGAGGATGGGCAGTAGCGCCATCCCCTTCTCAGTGAGCGCGTACTGCACCCGCGGGGGAACCTCGGCGTAGGTCTGACGCTCGACGATCCGCTCCTCCTCAAGCGCGCGCAGGCGCAACGAGAGCGTGCGCGGCGAGATCCCCGTCAGCGCCCGTTCGAGCTCACAGAAGCGAGAGCATCCCCCGGCAAGCTCCCGCACAAGCAACAGCGTCCACTTGCCACACACGACCTCTGCCGTGCGACACACGGGGCAGCTATTGTCAACAGCCATCACCCACACTTTACCAAGTGAAGTAATGAGCCCGCGGTGGGTGGGCGGCGTCAGCTGCCGAGGCCGGGCGGGACAGGCCCACCGGGGACGGAAGGCAGCGGTGGGATCCCGTTCACGCCGCCGGTCATGGCAGCAACTCTTGTGGGCATGCCGGGGGCGCCAGCTACGTCCGGCGGTGGGGCGCTTTCCACTGGCGGCGGTGGGGGCGAGGAGCTCTCGACGGCTGGCGGGCCAACGCTAACGCTGGGAGCGCCGGTTGCGGGAGCGGGTACGGAAGGCATGTGTGTAGGAGGGCCGGAAGGCGCGGAGCTCGGGACGGCGCCGTTACCCTCAGCTTTCGCGTTGGCTTCGGCGACGTCCTCCATCGTCGTGCCCCGCTTGCCGTCGGCCTCGACCAGAAGCTTGAAGTCATGTGGGCTTGAGGCGGCACCGAGGGCGTCGTCGAAGCTGATGTGCTTCGCCTTGAGGTGCTTGAACAGCGCCTGGTCGAAGGTCTGCATGCCGTAGTAGCCGCCAGTGAAGATGACGTCGCCCATCTTGCCCATCTGCGCGGGGTCCTTGATCAAGTCGCGCACACGTCCAGTCATGCGCAGGATCTCGCACACTGCGACGCGGCCGCCGTCGGCGGAGCGCACAAGGCGTTGCGAGATCACGCCTTTCAGCGTGCCCGCGATCATCGATCGCGCTTGGTTGTGCTGGTGGGGAGGGAAGAAATCAAGAATGCGGTTGATCGACTCCGAGGCATCCATGGTGTGCACGGTTGAGAGCACTAGATGGCCAGTCTCGGCGGCCGACAGCGCAGCGCGCACGGTCTCCTCGTCGCGCATCTCGCCAATCAGGATCACGTCGGGGTCCTGGCGCAGCACACGGCGCATGGCCCGGCCAAAGGAGGCGGTGTCCATTCCCACTTCACGCTGGTTGATCGCGGACCGCTTGTCTTGGTGCACAAACTCAATCGGATCCTCGATCGTGACCACGTGCTTGGACATGTTTTCGTTGATGTGGTTGATGATCGCCGACAGGGTCGTGGACTTGCCCGACCCAGTGGTGCCAGTCAGCAGGATGATCCCGCGCTCTTCCTCGGCCAGTTCCCGCACGACAGGCGGCAGCTGCAGCTCCTCGATCGAGCGGATCTCCTGCGGGATGGCCCTGAAGGCAAGTGAGACAAGGCCGCGCTGGCGAAATGCGTTGGCGCGGTAACGCGAGACCCCTGGAATCTCGAAGGAGAAGTCCGACTCGTTCTCGTCGTCAAATTCGAGTTGCTTGTTCTCGTCGGGTACGACCGCTCGCAACGCCGTGTCGGTGTCCTCAGCGGTCAGCACTGGTTCGTCATCGAGCGGAATCAACTCGCCGCGGATGCGAAAAAACGGCGGCGAGTTGGCCTTCAGGTGAAGGTCCGAACCCTCGCGGGCCACCAGCTTCTTGAGCGCCTCATGGACATCAAACATCGTGCTGTGCCATCGGCCACGGCTGGTGGGGCCTTAAGGTCGTCCGCGTCACCTGGACATACGGCCTCCAGGGCTTGGCGGGACGCGGGCGAGATCAGTTGGACTTCAGGCGACCTCGCGGAGCTTCTGGGCCTCCGCGAGCGACTGCAGCTTCTTCAGCGACTGGTTCTCGATCTGGCGGATGCGCTCGCGCGTGACGTTGAACGTGCGGCCGACCTCGTCGAGCGTGCGCGGGTGCTCGCCGCCAAGGCCGTAGCGAAGCTCCAGGACCCGACGCTCGCGGTAGGAAAGGTTCTCAAGGGCCTCCCGCAGCGCCTCCTTGGTAAGAATCTCGGCTGCGCGCTCATACGGCGACTCGGCGCGCTCGTCGGCGATGAACTGCCCGAACTCCGACTCCTCCTCGTCGCCAACAGGCTTCTCCAGTGAGACGGGCGCCTGGGCGGAGCGCTTGATCGCATCGACCTCCTCGGGCTCGATGTCGGTTACGGCGGCGATCTCCTCGGGAGTGGGCTCACGCCCAAGCTCGGTCACCAGCTTGCGCTCGGCGCGGCCGATCTTGTTGAGCTTCTCGACCACGTGCACAGGGATCCTGATCGTGCGGGCCTTGTCTGCGAGCGCACGAGCGATCGCCTGACGAATCCACCACGTGGCGTACGTGGAGAACTTGAAGCCCTTGCGGTAGTCGAACTTCTCGGCGGCACGCACGAGGCCAAGCGTGCCCTCCTGGATGAGGTCCAAAAACGGCAGGCCCTGGTTGCGATAGTTCTTGGCGATCGAAACGACCAGGCGCAGGTTGGACTCGACCATCTTCTGCTTGGCGTCAAGGTCGCCGCGCTCGATCCGCTTGGCCAGATCGACCTCCTCCTGGGCAGTGAGCAGGCGCACCTTGCCGATGTCTTTGAGGAACAGCTGCAGCGAGTCGGTCGTCATGTCCGGCTTGAGGTCCAGCGTCGCCTTGGCCTTACGCCGGCTGCGGCCCTCCGGGGCCCGTTCTACTTCAAGCGCGGCTGCTGTAGCCGGGTCTATGTCCTCGACAAGCTCGATCTCAGCGCGCTCGAAGAAGACGTGCAGCTCCTCCACGTCAGACTCGTCCAGGTCCAGCTCCGCGGTGGCCACCACGATCTCGGCGTAGGTCAGTACGCCGACCTGCTGGCCCTTGGCCAGCAGCCCCTTGATCTCATCCAGTTCCTGCAGCTCGATAACCGACATTTACGCTCGTCTCTCTCTACAGAGCCTAGACCGCAGTCCGCGAACCCCCGCGACGGCAGCACGGCTCATACCGACCATTATCGCCCACCAACTTCAAGAAGATCCCCCGCCAAAACGCGTATGGTGCGCGGCGTGTGGGTCCATGCTAACGGTTCGTAATCGATCCGCCAAGAGCGGTACACCGCCGGGGGCCCCCCCGATGACCATGTAGGTAATGATAGGGCCCATGCCTGAGCGCGAAGCCACAGACACCGAGCGGCAGGCCCACGGGGCCGCAAAGTCCGACAACCCGTCAGGTACGGGCGCCCAGGAGGCAGGCGAGCACGAGGTGGCGCCAGCGCCCGACGCGGCGGCTTTGGCGGCACAGGACAACGTGCTCGCGAGCCTCCCGCGGCGCCGTCCAGGCAGGCGCACAAAGCGTCGCTCGCCGGCTGCCGACGGGGGCGGCGCGCGCGCAGCAGCGCCCACTCCCGGTGCGGGCACGCAGGCGTCACGCCCCAAAGCCAGCCGGGGGGCGCGCACATCGACGCGCAAAAAGGCGTCGGCGCCGCGGGCAGGTGCTGCGGCGCGAGCGCCGGCCTCAAGGGGCGCGAAGCGCACTCCGGGTAAGTCGGGATCTGGGATCCAGATACCGGCCCAAGGTTTTGAGACCGAGGGGGTGCGCATGGGGACTGCAGTCGAGCCGCCGTCGCGCGTGGAGATGGCAACGTCGCTGATAGAGGCTGCTGCAGAGGGGTTCGAGGAGCTCGCCAAGGCGGGTGCGGTCGCGGGCGGCGCGGCATTCAAGCGCGCGTTGAGCCTCTTACCCAAGCGCTGACGCGCCGGCAAGCCGCGCGCCGCGCGCGCCGATATAGTCCCGCCTGCCGAGCGCCTATGGCTCAGGTCACAGGCGGCGGGGGAACCACTGGGGCTGGCCGAGCGTGGCATGTCCCATGGGGCGAATCGACTCCAAGCGAGTCGTAGCGCTGACTTTCAGCGCGAGCCCGTCAGCTCACCCCGTAGGCACTGTCCCCTATGCGAATCGACCGCAAGCACAGGAGCATCGCGCTAGCCGTCGCGGCAAGCTCCCTTTGCGTGGCCACATTCGCGGCCACTGGCATGGCGAGCACGGGCGCGGTGACCGCGCCCACGCAAGCCGCCAACGCGGGCGTGATCCCGATTGACGCGGGCCATCATCGCCACCATCATCACCGCCACGCGGGCATCGCCACGTGGTTTGGCCCGGGCCTGTACGGCAGACGCACGGCGTGCGGTCAGGTGCTCACGCCCCGCGTCATCGGCTTGGCCCACAAGACGCTGCCGTGCGGCACGCTAGTTGCGCTCAGCTACCACGGACACCACCTGATCGCCCCCGTGATCGATCGAGGCCCATACGCCCCGGGAGTCACGTGGGACCTGACAGCACTGGCGGCCCGCAGGCTGGGCGTCTCGGGAACGGCCCGTCTCAAGGCGAGAGTGGTGGGAATCGCACCGAACACACCAACGCTGGGCATGGTGGCCAACCCCAAGTCAACGCCCACCGGCGGGAGCCTGGCCGAACCGGGCGCTCCCGGGATCATGGGCGTCAGCCCGACGGAACCGACGGAACCGACCGAAAGCGGCGCAGCAGCAGGCTAGTCGCCCGTAACCGCGCTCGCGGTGGAGGGCATCACAGACACGCCCGCGGCACGCGCGGCGTAGAGCTCTTCTTCGGCACGCTCGCCGAGCTCAAGCGCGCCGGTGCCGTGGTCCGGGGAGGCGGCGACGCCAATGGCGACCTCGAGCGGCGCGAGTCGGTCTGAGACCGTTGCGCGCACTGTGTCGGCGAGACGCTCGGCCATCTGCCGCGCGGCGGCCAGATCGGCGCCAGGGGCGAGCAGCCACCAGCGCCCAGCGCTCTCCTGCTCGAGCAAATCAAGCGGCCGCAGAGCGCCGCGCAGCACACCGTGCACAGCGGCCATCAACGCTTCGGCTTCAGCCGCGATGTCGGCCCGCAGCAGGCGCTCGGCGCTTAGGACCTCGATCAGCAGCACCGCGAACTCAGTTGGCGCGGCAGCACCGCCTGAGACCGGCTCGCCGAGAGCGCCGATCCATCCATCGGGCAGCGCGACTGGGCCGACACGCGCGCGCGGCGCGGTAGCGGGCGCCTGCTCGGCCTGATCGCTGAGCGGCTGCTCCGCCGGATCGCTGAGCGGCGCAGGATCGCCGATTGCCCAGGCGTCCGCGATCTCGTCAGGCACGTCGATTGCGCCGTTTCGACGGACGTCGATGCGCGGGTAGCGCTCGGGATCGGCCACTGGCGAGCGATCGCTGTGCTGGCGCTGTGGCTGCTGGGGGGGGTCGAGCTGGGAGTCGGGCTCCGACACGGCTCCGGCGCTGGAGGCGGCATTGTTTGTGTGCGCGACCACCGCGGTTGTGAGCACCGAGCAGACGTGCGCGAGCCTGTCGGCGACATCCCCGGCTTGCGCAGCGGTCAGGTCACTGACGGTGCCCGCAAGCGAGGCCCACAGCACGCGCCGCAGCGTCTCGACGACTGCCACGGTGGCCGCCGGCTCGGAGCTGCCGGCCAGCGCCACAACGGCTGCCACCAGCTCGGAATCGCTAAGGGCGGGGTCGCCCGCAGTGCCAGCGCTCAGCTGTTGTAGCTGGGCATCGGAGCTGAGTGCCCCCACGAGCAGCGCGCACAGCTGCGGGCCCTGATCGGCGACGCATTGCAAGGGCATCTGTACGGCCTGGGCGAGGGGGCGCGATGCCAGCAGCGCCAGCAGCCACCGCTTGGCCAGCTGCTCGGCGGACTGGGGCAGCAGGTCCAGATCGATGTTCACGGCCGCGGGAGGACGTAGATTGTCCGCAGGCACGCTCACTCGGCAAGCGTAGCCTGTGTGGGAGATGGCGAATCCGTTTCAGCGCAGCGGCCGCAAGCCACGCGACGCTGCAATCAAGAACCTGAGCGACCACACGAGCACAGACCCGCGCACGGGCGCTGTCCGGTCTGTGCAAGCCGCCGACGTGCTGATGACCGAGCCGGCACTGCGTGAGGTGTGGTCAGCGGAACATCTTGAGCGCCTGGCACGTACCTACTGGCGCTTTCTAGCGCGGATCACGCTGGGAGTGGTCCACGTGCACTACCACGGGCAAGGGCGCGCGGTCGTGCTGCTCGTGCCCGCGATCAAGCTGATCACCTTTGCCGAGCCCGAATACGCAATGGCCGCCGACCGTGGCCTGGTGCGGTGGCGCATCGAGGGGGGGCTGCTCGTGGCGGGACCGCGGCGGCGCGGGTCGGCGGCCTCAGACCAGGGCCATCTGCAGATCGAGGTGCGGCGCCGGCAGTTGCCGCTCGATGGCAGCGCTCAAGAGATTGGGCTCGCGACGGCCGCCGGCGCGAGCATCACGCCGGCGTGCGTGCACATCGAGGTCGAGGTCGCAAGCTTTTACCCCGCAATCGCATTTTCGCTCAGCCGCCGGCTCTACGACATCACCCAGTCGCGCATCCACGTGCTGATCACGCACGCGTTCCTACGCTCCCTTGTGCGCAGAAGCAGCCCCCATGGCATCCCCCACCTCGAGGGCTCAAAGATCCGGCGGTTCGCAGCGGCCCACGACAGACGCGCAGGAAGGCGCGACTCAGAGCCGCCCGCCGCGCAAGCTTCTTAGCTTCGCGCGATCATGCGTTGCGCGGATGCGCCGGACAGTGCCCGAGCGAGTACGCATCACAAGCGATTCGGTGGTGGCCCCTCCCAGGGTTGGATAACGAACCCCCTGCAACACGTCGCCGTCGGTGATACCGGTGGCTGAGAAGAAGACGTCGTCTCCGGCCACGAGATCGTCGCGATCGAGCACGCGATCGAGGTCGTAACCGGCGTCGAGCGCCGCCTGACGCTCGTGATCGTTGCGTGGCCAGAGCCGTCCCAGGATCTGCCCCCCAAGGCATTTGATCGCAGCCGCCGTGATCACGCCCTCGGGCGTGCCGCCGATTCCCCACAACAGATCCACGCGCGAACGCTCGGTGACGGCCAAAAGCGCCGCAGAGACGTCGCCGTGCAGGATCAGGCGTACACGCGCGCCAGCATTGCGGATCGCTTCGATGCCCTCCTTGTGGCGTGGCCGATCGAGCACGACAACCATCACTTCCTCGACCGCGCAGCCCCTGCGCTCGGCGATCAGACGGACGGTGTCGGCCAGTGGGCGGTCAAGGTCGAGCAGGTCGGCGATCTCGGGCGCTCCAGCGAGCTTTTCCATGTACACGCAGGGACCAGGGTTGAACATTGCGCCGCGCTCGGACAGCGCGATCACGGCGAGCGCGGAGGGCATGCCGTTAGCGGCGAGCTCCGTGCCCTCCAGGGGGTCCACGGCGATATCAACCTGAGGCGGCGAGCCGTCGCCGATGTGCTCGCCGTTGTAAAGCATCGGGGCCTCATCCTTCTCACCCTCGCCGATCACCACCACCCCGTCCATCTGCACGGAGTGGAGCATGTGGCGCATGCCATCGACAGCGGCCTGGTCCGCGGCCTCCTTGTCACCCATTCCCACCAGCGGTGCCGCGGCGAGTGCGGCTGCCTCTGTCACGCGCGCAAGCTCGAGCGCAAGGTTGCGGTCGGGCTTGGCGCGGGTAGGGTCCGAGCCACCGTTTGGGGGTGGGGAGGCCATCAGGCCGGGAGCGTATAGGAGCACCCATGCGCGCGGTATCCGTTACCGTCCAACAATGAGCGCTGGCCCGTCCGTGAAACCTGTCGCTCACACTCTTGGCAGCCCCGACGTAACGCAACCCGGGGCGGTGCGCACGTACATTGGCGTAGACGTCGGTGGCACCAAGGTCTCGATCGGGAGGATGTCTGCCGGCAGCTTCAGCGAGCCCGTGCTCATGGCCACAGAGAAGTCCAGTCAGAAAGCGTTGATCGAGCAGCTTAGTGAGGGCATAGCCAAGGCGATCGATTCAAGTGAGCACCCCGTGGCGGCCGTGGGCCTGGGCATACCGTCGGTGATCGAGTTTGCAACCGGCCGCGTGCGTTCGAGCGTCAACGTGCCTTTGACCGACGTGCCAATGCGCGAGGTCATGCAAGCACGCCTGGATGGCGTGCCTGTGTTTGTGGACAACGACGCCACCGTGGCAGCGCTGGCCGAGGCCCATGACGAGCACGGCAAGCTGCAGACGCCAAACCTTGTGATGTTCACGGCTGGCACAGGTGTAGGTGGAGGCATCGTCATCGACGGACGGCCATACCGCGGGGCCACAGGCGCAGCCGCTGAGCTTGGGCACACGATCGTGGCGCTCGACCTCTCCGACGGCGCCCACGCCGAGCCCGCTCCGGCGGCTGCGGGCCAGGCCACCCGGGAGTTCCCGCGTGCCGGTTCACTTGAGTCCGTGGCGGCGGGGCGCGCGCTGGACACACTCGCACGCAGCAGCGCCGCGGCTCATCCGCAATCAGCGCTGGGACGCTTGGCGGCAGACGGCGTGCAGGTCAGTGGTCCATATGCCGTCACAGCCGCGCGCGACGGAGACGAACATGCGGCGGCGACGGTCAGGTTGATCGGCGAACGGCTCGGTGTTGGCATTGCAAACGCGATCAACACGCTTGACCCGGAAGTGGTGGCAATCGGCGGCGGAGTCTCGGCGGCGGGAGAGTTGCTGCTGCAGGCCGCACAGCAGACGGCGTGGCGCTTTGTGCTGCCCGGCGTGGGCACGTGCACGGAGATTCGCCTCGCGCGCTCGGGACCCCAGGCGGGGGTGCGCGGCGCGGCGCTACTGGCGAGCATGGAGCTCGCGCGCTCGGACGGGTCGGCAGCGTGACCGTGTCAATCGAGCTTCCCCCGCGGCGATCATTGCAACCATCAACGGTGACTACGATTCGAGCGGCCAGATCGGCCGGCGACGACGATCGCCCGGTACCCAAAAAGTGACGGCCGCCGCCGGACCTCGCACGCGAGGTCTACGAGGCAGCCGATCGAGATCAAAGGAGATGGCGTGACACAGATTGGCTTCATTGGACTGGGTCGCATGGGCGGCAACATGGTGCACCGAATCCGGCGCGACTCCGATCACGAAGTGGTGGCGTTTGACTTTGACGAGAAGGCGGTCAAGCAGGCGGTCAAGGTCGGTGCCACGGGGGCCAAGTCACTGGCGGATCTGGTCAAGCGGCTGGACGCCCCACGCCAGATCTGGATCATGGTGCCAGCGGGCGAAGCCACCGAGGAGACAGTGCAGAAGTTGGCCAGGCTGCTCGACCGCGACGACACGATCATCGACGGTGGCAACTCGAAGTGGACCGAAGACAAGACCCGGGCCAAGAGTTTGCGCAAGTTGGGCATCAACTATGTCGACGTGGGCACTTCCGGCGGCGTATGGGGCTTGCAGGAGGGCTACTGCATGATGGTCGGTGGGCCGCCACGTGCGGTCAAGCGCCTGGCTCCGATTCTCGATGTGCTCGCACCGGAGACCAGCGCCGCGAGCCAGCCGGCAATCGGCAAACACGGCTGGCTGCACTTCGGCCCCTCCGGCGCCGGCCACTACGTCAAGATGGTCCACAACGGCATCGAGTACGGGCTGATGCAGGCATACGCTGAGGGCTTTGACGTGCTTGACAAGTCTGAGTACGAGATCGACAACGGCGAGGTGGCACACCTCTGGAATCAGGCCTCAGTCGTGCGCTCATGGCTGTGCGAACTGGCTGCCAAGGCGTTCACCGATTGGGGCAACGACCTGGGCTCGCTGGAGGGCTACACGGCGGACTCCGGCGAGGGCCGCTGGACGATCGAGGACGCAACCGCCCACGACGTCCCGACCCCAGTGATCACGGCGTCGCTGTATGCACGCATGTACTCGCGCGGCAACGGCGACTACACCCACCGCGTGCTCGCAGCCCTGCGTCATGAGTTCGGCGGACACCCGGTCAAGGAAGGAGGCAGCGCTTGAGCGTGACAGCCCCTGAGAGCGCACGGGTGGCTCCCGACAACCCCCTGGTCGCCGGTCTCGAGCGTTTGCCCGTGCAGCCGACGACCCTCGTCATCTTCGGCGCCACCGGCGATCTCGCACGGCGCAAGCTTTTACCGGCGCTGTACAACCTCGCCCACGAGGGCGCCATGCCCGAACGCTTTCACCTGATTGGCGTATCGCGTGGGGACATGGAGCACGAGGAGTTCCGCAAGGACTGCGAGCACGCAATCCGCGAGTTCTCCCGGCGTGAACCCAAAGATGACGTGCTCACGGGCTTGCTCAGTCAGGTCCGTTATGTCGCCGGCACCTTCGAAGATCAGGACGTCTACGCATCGATCCAGGAGGTGCTCGAGGAGTTCGACGCCGAAGCGGGCCAACGACTGGCGCGCGCCTACTACCTCTCCACCGCGCCAATGTTCTTCCCCGTGATCGTCGAGGCATTGGGCAAGCAGGGGCTGGCCCTCCAGGATGACGTCCCCGTACGCGTCGTGATCGAGAAGCCTTTTGGCACCTCGCTGGCGGAGGCAACTGAACTCAACCGCCGCGTGCTCGCGGTCTTCGACGAGGCCCAGGTGTTTCGCATCGACCACTACCTGGGCAAGGAGACCGTGCAGAACATGCTCGCGTTTCGCTTTGCAAACGGCATGTTCGAGCCGCTGTGGAATCGCAACTTCATCGACAACGTGCAGATCACGGCGGCCGAGGACATCGGCATTGGCTCACGGGCCGGCTACTACGACCAGTCCGGTGCGCTGCGCGACCTGATCCAAAACCACATGCTGCAGCTGCTCTGTCACGTCGCGATGGAGCCGCCCGTGGCTTTCAACGCCGAGGAAGTGCGAAACGAGAAGGTCAAGGTGCTGCGCTCGATCATGCATCCTTCGGAGGCCGAGACTGCGGAGATGTCCGCGCGCGGTCAATACACGGCAGGACACGTGGGCGCCGAGGACGTACCGGGCTACCTGCAAGAGGACGGGGTCCCGGCGACTTCGACCACCGAGACGTATGCGGCATTGCGCTTGGAGGTCGACAACTGGCGCTGGGCGGGAGTGCCGTTTTACCTCCGCGCAGGCAAGCGCCTGGCGCGCAAGATCACCGAGATCGCGGTCACGCTCAAGCCGGTCCCACACCTGGCGTTCTCACAGCAGGGTTCGCTGGGCGTGCGCCCCAACCAGCTTGTGATGACCGTGCAGCCAAACGAAGGCGTGTCGCTCCAGTTGGGAGCAAAGATCCCGGGCACGCGCATGAGCATTCGACCGGTAAACATGGAGTTCAACTACGGCAGCTCGTTTCTGTCGCAATCGCCGGAGGCCTACGAGCGCTTGATCATGGACGTGATGCTCGGCGACCCCACGCTCTTCACACGTAACGATGAGGTCGAAGCGCAGTGGGGCGTGTGTGACCCGATTCTCTCGAGCTGGGCCGCGAGCTCGGGGCCACTTCCGACATACGAGTCCGGTTCGCAAGGGCCTTTGGAGGCTGAGCGACTGCTGCTGCCCGGGCACCGGTGGCGGGCCATTTGATGTGACTGACGCAGTCTGGAGCGACCAGCACACCAACCCCGAGGCCATTGCATCGGCGCTGCGGGAGCTTCTGCACGACCGCCACGGCAACGACGGCCTGGTGCCCGAGCGCGTGCTCAACATGCTCGCGTTCGTCGACCGCGAGTTCAGTGGCGAAATCGTCAACCGGCTCAGTGGCGTCGGCCGCTACCACGCCTCACGTTTGATCCTGTTGGCGTACGAGCCCAGGCAGCAGTACCTCGACGCCCACGTCACCGTGGCCTCCGATGAAGCGCGCGCACCGGGTGAACCGGCACTGCTGCACGAGACGGTCGTGATCGAACTTGGGTCGGCACACATGGACGACCTGCTCACGATCGCAGACCCGCTCGTGGTGACCGATCTGCCGACGCTTCTTTGGTCGCCGCACGACCATCCCGAGGCGGTGCAGGCGCTGGTGCCGCTGACACAGGAGATCCTGGTCGACTCCGCCGCCGATCCTGTGTGGCGCGATGCGCTCGATCACGCGTGTCTGCTGAGTGAGCAACTGTACGTGGTCGATCTTGCCTGGCTGCGCTCGACGCCCTGGCGTGAGCGCGTAGCCGCAGCGTTTCAGTTTCCACCCCGCCGCGATGAGCTCGAGACGATCACGAGCGTGACCATTCGCCACCACCCCGACTCCACCGTCAGCGCGATGCTGCTGATTGGGTGGCTGGCGTCGCGCCTGGGCTGGAAACCCAGCCCACTGGTCGCCCACGCAGGCCGCAGCCCAGAGCTGAGCGGCAAGGCCTCCTCCCGGCGACAGGATGTGGTGATCTCGCTGGAGGCGGTTCCCGAGCAGGAAGTCCCCGGCCTCGCTGGTCTCACGCTCCAGACAGCCGCCGGGCGCTCGCTGACCCTCAATCGCGGTCCCGGCGGACTTGCGGCGCACGAGACCACCCCCCGCGGCGGCACCCACGACTGGACGATCCTGGGTGCCTCGCGCGGCGAGGGAGGCATCCTGGGCGAGGGCATACGGCAGTCGCTGCTGCGCGACCCCACCTACACGCCAGCGGTGCGGGCAGCGCAAGCGATGGTGCCCTGACACCGAAGCGCCGGCTCCCGTCTGTGTCAAGGGACCGGAACGAACCTGGTCCCAACTAACCTTTGAGGCCACATGGCCCCGAGCGGCGACCAGGGACAGCTGGGTGCGGTCGATCTCCGGATCGAGCCCGACATCGAGGCGATGTCCGTTGTGGCAGCGCACGAGATCCAATCTCAGCTTGAGGCTGCGCGGGCCGAGCACGGCGTCGCCCATGTAGCGCTCAGCGGCGGCACCACGCCGGTGCGGACCTATGAGCTGCTCGCCGACGCCGTAAGCGACTGGGATGCAATCGAGATCTGGTTTGCCGACGAGCGCTGCGTCGGGCCCGAAGACGAGCAGTCCAACTACCGGCTCGTCGTCGAAACCTTCGGCGTGGCAGCCGATGGCCTTCGCGTCGCGCAAACGCGGCTGCAAGCCGGCCAGGTCCGCCGTATGCAGGGCGAGCTCGGCCCACAGGCCGGCGCCGACCACTACTCCGGGCTTTTGCGCGCCGGAGTGGCCACTGGCGCCGGCGCGATGCCAGTCCTCGACCTGGTCGTGCTGGGCATCGGCCCCGAGGGCCACATCGCGTCGCTCTTTCCCGACAGTGCCGCCTTGGCGGCCGACACCGGCGCCCTGTGCCTGGGCATCGAAGATTCACCCAAGCCGCCCCCGCAGCGCGTCACGCTGACGCTTGAGGTGCTGCGCGCCGCGCGCCGCTGCCTGCTCTTGGCCAGCGGCGCAGCAAAGGCGGACGCGCTCAGTGCCGGCCTTGGGGCCCCGACGCCGCACGCCCCCACGAGCCTGCTGGCGCGCGAGCGCCTGATCGTGGTCGCCGACGAGGCAGCCGCTCTGCATGCACCAGGCAAGCCGGCGTGAGGGGTGGCGTTGCGGGCGATGCCCCAGGCGTCGCCGTGGAGGTCTCTGAGGTCGTACTCGTCCGCCATGCCGAGACCGAGTGGAGCCGCTCCGGCCGCCACACAGGCCGCTCCGACATCGCGTTAACCGCCGCCGGCCGGGCTGCCGCGCAGGCGCTCGCGGCTCGGCTCAGCGATTGGAACTTCGCACTGGTGCTGTGCAGCCCCGCGCGGCGCACCCGAGAAACGTGCGAGCTGTGCGGGCTTGCCGACCACGCGCGCACCAGCGAGGACCTGTGGGAGTGGGACTATGGCGCCTACGAGGGCCTGACAACCGCGGAGATACGCGAGCAACGCCCAGATTGGGATCTGTGGCGCGACGGTTGCCCGGGCGGCGAGAGCGCCGCTGCTGTCGGCGTGCGGGCCGACCGTGTGATCGCGGAGGTCTCCCGCATCACCGGCGGAGTGCTGATTTTTTCCCACGGACACGTCCTGCGCGTGCTTGCCGCGCGCTGGCTCCAGTTCGATCCAGCGGACGGTGCACGCCTGGCGCTGGCGACAGGAACACTGAGCATTCTCGGCTACGAGCGCCAGACGCGGGTAATCTCCAAGTGGAACGCGTGAGCACGGTTGAGACAATCTCACCGGCCGATCGCGGATCGGCCCCAGGAAACGCACCGGCGCTCGCGGTGCTTGAGCAGACGCGTGCGCGCACGCTCGCACTCGTGCGCCATCTCGACGAGACCGCGTTGGAGACAGTGCACTCGCCGATCATGGGGCCGTTGGTCTGGGATCTCGCCCACATAGCAGCCTACGAGGACCTGTGGCTTTGCCACCGCCACTTCGGCCTCGAGCTGCTGCGGCCCGACCTGGCGGCGCTGTATGACGCCTTTGAGACCCCCCGGCCTGCCCGACAGGACGCCGATGCCGGGTTGCTCAATTCCGAGCAGGCATACGCGTACCTCGCGGCGGTGCACGCCCGCTCGTGCCGAGCGCTCGCCAGCGCTCCCATCGCCGATCCGACTCTGTTTGAGCTCGTGGTGCGCCACGAGTTGCAACACACCGAGACGATGCTCCAGACGATGAACCTCGCGGGCCTGCTGGCAGCCGGCGAGCCCCCCGCGCTGACCGTCGGGGGCGGGGACGCAGCGCGTGTTGGTGGCGAGCAAAAAAGCGATGGCCGCGCGCGCGCGTACGCGCGCGCGCATGCCATCAAAAACAGAGCGCCGGCCCGCGCCTGGGTAGAGATCCCGGCGGGAGCGTTTGTGATGGGCGCCAGCCCGCAGGGATTCGCGTACGACAACGAGCGGCCCCGACATACCGTGGAGTTGCCCGCCTTCGAGATCGCCAGCCACCCGCTCACGAACGCGACCTGGCGGGCGTTCTGCGAGCAGGGCGGCTACGAGGACCGCCAGTGGTGGTCTGACGCTGGATGGGCGTGGGTACAGCGGCACGCGAGCGGGCGCTCCCGCCACGATCAGCCCGACGTCGTCAGAGACGACCCACAGGCTTGCCTTGTGCACATCAGCTGGTTCGAGGCCGAGGCGTTGGCGGCCGCCAATGGTGGGCGCCTACCGACCGAGGCCGAGTGGGAGAAGGCCGCGCACGCCGACCTCGGTGACGAGCGGGGGCTTGGGGCGCTGCGCGACGTCGGTCTCGTATGGGAGTGGACGGACACGATCTTCAGCGGCTATCCGCACTTCAACGCCCACCCCTACCGCGAGTATTCAGAGGTCTTCTTTGACCGCGGCTACAGAGTCCTACGCGGCAACTCGTGGGCCACAGACGTGCGCGTCGCCAGCTCGACGTTTCGCAACTGGGATCTGCCCGAGCGCCAGCAGATCTTCGCCGGCGTACGCCTGGCGAGGGACTGCTGATGGACAGCACGGCAAGCCCCGACGCCGGGATTCGCATCGAGTCGTTCCTGGGCGAGGGCGAGGAACGGTCGCTGGCCCAGGACGCCCTGGACGGGCTTACGCGGTCCTTTAAGGAGCTGCCTCCCAAGCACTTCTACGACAGTCGTGGCGCCGAGCTCTTTGAGCGCATTTGCGAGCTGCCCGAGTACTACCCCACGCGCGCCGAGCGCTCAATCCTCGACGAGTTCGCGACCGAGCTGGTCGAGCTGACGGGCGCAGAGGAGCTTGTCGAGCTGGGGGCCGGTGCGGCCACGAAGACGCGTGTGCTGCTGGACGCCCTGCACGCCACAGGCGCGCCCGTGCGTTACGTGCCAATGGACGTCACGGAGAGCATGGTGCGCGAATGCGCCAGCGAGCTGACGCGCGTGTACCCCGGCCTGCAGGTCCACGGCGTGATCGGTGACTTCGAGCGCCACCTGGAGTACCTGCCCCGTTCACACGGCAAGCGCCTGGTCGTCTTTCTGGGTGGCACGATCGGCAACTTCGCGCCGAAGCCGCGGCGGGCGTTCTTGGCCAAGATCGCAGAGTTGCTTGCGCCCGGCGACCACCTGTTGATGGGCGTCGACCTGGTCAAGGATCCCGACGTGTTGCGCGCTGCATACGACGATGCCCAGGGGGTCACGGCGGAATTCAACCGCAACCTGTTGCACGTGCTCAACCGCGAGCTCAACGCCAACTTCGAGCCCTCGGACTTCGAACACGTGGCGATGTTCGATCCCGAGCGGGAGTGGATCGAGATGCGCCTGCGCTCGCGCCGCGCGCACACTGTGACCGTAGAGGCTCTGGGATTGGGAGTGCATTTCGGCGCCGGCGAGGAGATGCGCACTGAGATCAGCGCCAAGTTCACCCCCAAGCGCCTCCAGGACGACCTCGCGGTCAGCGGCTTGGACCTCGTGCGCTGGCTGACCGACCCCGAGAACCGCTTTGCGCTGACGCTGTCGCGGCGCAGCGGCGCCTAGAAGGCGACGCCGCGCCGCTGCGTTTGAGTCAGTTCAGGCGTTCGACAAGCATCGCCATGCCCATGCCGCCGGCGACGCACATGGACTCGATGCCGTAGGTACCGCCGAGAGTCTCCAGGTCGTTGATGAGCGTGGTCATGATGCGCGCGCCGGTCATGCCGAAGGGATGCCCCAGCGCGATCGCCCCTCCGAAGGGGTTGAGCTTGTCGGCGCCAATGCCCAGGTCCTCCATGCAGGGAACGATCTGCGCGGCAAACGCCTCGTTGATCTCGACGACGTCGATGTCGTCCATGGTCATCGAGGTCTGAGCCAGCAGTTGCTGAATCGCGGGGATCGGGCCGAGGCCCATGATCTCGGGGCGGATCGCCGCAACCGTGGAGGCGAGGATCTTGACCTTGGGCTTCAGGCCAAGCTCAGTCGCTCGCTCCTCGGACATGACCAGCAGCGCCGCGGCGCCGTCGTTGAGCGGGCAGGCGTTGCCTGCTGTGACCGTGCCGCCCTCGCGGAAGACAGGGCGCAGCGACGCGAGCTTCTCAAGCGTGGTCTCGGCGCGCGGGCCGTCATCCTTGGTGACCGTCGCAGCCTCGAGGTGAATCTCGTTGCCCTCCTTGTCTGTCTCGGTGTGCGCCGGGACCTCCACGGGCACGATCTCGACGTCAAAGTGGCCGGACTGCTGAGCTGACACGGCGCGCATCTGAGAAGTCAGCGCCCACTCGTCCTGGGCCTCGCGGCTGACCTTGCAGCGATCGGCCACGTTCTCGGCGGTAAGCCCCATGGGGATGTAGACGTTGTACATCGAGCCCTCGGAACCATCGATTGCGTGATTGAACTCGAACGGCGCTCCCGCGGTCGCGCGCGAGGTCGCCTCGACACCGGCGGCGATGTAGGTATCGCCCTCGCCCGCCTTGATCGCATGGAAGGCCATGCGCGTGGTCTGCAGCGACGAGGCGCAGAAGCGGTTGACCGTGGTGCCCGGGACGTGGTGATCGATTCCCGAAATCAGCGTCGCATTGCGGCCGACGTTATATCCCTGCTCGCCCTCGGGAAAGCCGCAGCCCATCATCACGTCGACAATCGAGCTCGACTCAACCTGGGGGTTGCGCTCAAGTAGGGCTTTCAGCGGGATGGCCGCCAGATCATCGGCCCGCACGGACCGCAGCGACCCCTTTCCAGCGCGCCCAATTGGCGTGCGTACGGCATCAACGATCACTGCATCAGGCATTTCGGGTCGTCTCCTTGGTCACTTGCATGGGTGGAAGTTCAGTGGCTCTAAGCCCGGCAGGGGCGAGCGCGGCTTGCGCACACCATTTTAGCCCCGGCAGCTTGCAAATCGCTAGCTGCGTTGCCGAGGCGCGGCGGCTAGCGGGAGCCTACAGATCCAGGCGCGAAACACCGAGCTCGTCGAAGCCGACGTGGTGGGCGAGCTCGTGGCGTACCGTGCGCGTGACCTGGTCGCGCAAGAGGTCGCCGTCGTGGCCAAAGTCACGCCGCAGCGTGTCTCTGAAGATGATGATGCGGTCATGGCTGTCGGCACGACCGCCGCTGCCTTCATAGAGACCGTAGGCGCCGCGCGCGCGCCCCTGATCGGAGACGATCACTGCCACCCGGCGCAGGGTGTTGCGCAGCAGGTCGGGCAGATCGTCGAGCGCTTCGCGCACGAGCTCGTCGAAGCCGTCGTCGGTCAACGGGTCGAGCTCGAGGAACTCGCCTTCTTCGGGATCCCACCAGCGGCCCTCGCGTGCCAAGCGCTCGGAGCGCAGCACGACCTGTTCGAACTCTGTCTCAGACTCGGGGTTGCGCCAGCCGGCCAGGCGCACGGCCACCAGCGCGGCAGCCCCGGTCACGAGCATCACCCCGAGCAGGCCCACCGCCAGCTCCTCGGTGTCACGTACAGCGCCGTTGGAAGAGAACCCCTCGGCGATCACCAGCACGAGCAGACCCAAGGAGAGCGAGACCGCTGCTGCGACCGAAACCCTGCGCGTGCGGCGGCCGGACTGCATCAACGCAAGGAGCGAGCAATCACGAGGCGCTGAATCTCGTTTGTGCCCTCGTAGATCTGGGTGATCTTGGCGTCTCTCATCATGCGCTCCACGGGGTACTCCTTGACATAACCGTAGCCGCCCAGAACCTGCACGGCCTCGACTGTCACGGCCATGGCGGTGTCGGAGCAGAAGACCTTGGCCATCGAGGCATACGTACCGGCGTGCGGATCGCGCCGGTCGGTGAGCGCGCACGCCTTGTAGAGCAGCTCGCGTGCGGCCGCAGTGCGCGTCTGCATGTCGGCCAGCTTGAACTGGATCGCCTGAAACTCGTTGATCGCCTTACCGAACTGCCGGCGCTCGCGCGCGTAGGCAACCGCGTAGTCGGTCGCTCCCTGGGCAATACCCACGGCCTGCGCGGCGGCGCCTAGGCGGGTGCGCTCAAGCGTGCCAAGGGCAACCGAGAGACCCTTGCCGACCTCGCCGATGACATTCTCCTCACCCACACGCACGTCGTCGAAGATCGGCTGGCCCGTCGGCGACCCACGAATGCCGAGCTTGTGCTCGATCTTGCCCACGCTGAAGCCCGGCCTGTCGGCCTCGACGACAAAGGCGGTGATCCTGCGGTTGTCGGGATCGGTGACCGCAAAGACGACGTAGAAGTCGGCGACCCCGAGGTTGCTGATCCAGTTCTTGGTGCCATTGATGACCCAATCCGGACCGTCCTTGACGGCCCGCGTGCGCATCGAGGCGGGATCGGAGCCGGCCTCGGGCTCAGAGAGCGCAAAGGCAGGCGACCACTCGCCGGTCGCGCACCGAGGCAGAAAGCGCTCCTTGAGCTCATCGGAACCGAAGAGTTGAATGGGCAGGGTGCCCAGGTCCTGCACCATCAGCATGAGCGCACAGGAGGCGTCGACCTTGGCGATCTCCTCCACAGCCATGTTGAGCATGAGCGTGCCCGTCCCCGTGCCCCCGTATTGCTCGGGGAAGGGCAGGCCCAGGATGTCGTGCTCCGAGAGCTCCTTGCGGACGTCCCAGGGATACGCGGCGGACTCATCGATCGCAGCCGCTCGCGGGGCGATCTTCTCGCGCGCGATCTGCGCGACGGTGGCACAGAAGTCCAGGTGCTCCTGGGGGATCGAGTAGAGCTCGTCAAGCGTCTGCGGCATGGTGCAGTGATCGTAGTGGGCCGCTCGCCAAACCGCCGGCCGAGTTGCGCCCATCAACAGCCGCGCCGCGCGGGACCGATCGGCATCGCTACGCTCAAGGTGCATGCGCCAAGACGACGCGATCAAAGACATCGAGATCACGCCCGAGCGTGTGCAGGCATGGCTTGTCGAGCAGCCCGAGTTGCAGGTCATAGACGTGCGCGAAACCCACGAGCGCGAGGCCGGGCATATAGCGGGCACGCGCCACGTGCCGCTGGTTGACCTGTCGGATCAGGCGGCGTCGATCGATCCCGAGCGCCCGGTCGTGTTCTACTGCCGCATCGGTGGACGCTCCGAGATGGCGGCCCAGGCCTTCCGGGCTTCGGCGTATGAGGCCTACACAATGACCGGGGGGCTCTTGCGCTGGGTCCAGGAGGGCCGGACCCTAGAGCCGGCCGGCGGACATGTCGCTGACCACTAGGCGCGACCGCGGACGGTCGATCGAATCACGGGCTAGGCACGTCCGGCGGCCAAGGGCTAGCCGGTGGGTGCCGATGGCGCTCGGCTGCCTGGCGGCCGGAGCAATACCGGCGGTGGCGGCGGCACCGGCGAGTGCGACCGGCTCGGGCAGCATCGCCGGCACGATCACGACCGGCTCAAGCACGCCCGTCCCATACGGCCGGGTCTGCGTGGAATCAGCCACACAGGATGTATGCACGAACGCGGAAGCTTCCGGTGAATACAAGATCGCCGGACTGGTCGCCGGCGAATACCTGGTCTTCTTTACGGGCGAGGTGTGCCCGTCCGTCAACCAGTGCACCAAGCCCTATGTGCCGGAGTACTACGAACATGCCGCCACCGAAGCTAAGGCGAAGAAGGTCACGATGCCGATGCCCGAAACCGCTGTGACGGGCATCGACGAACAGCTGCGCGAGGGCGGCAAGATCCAAGGCGAAGTCCGCGCCAAGGAGGGGACCGAAATCGTCGGCGCTGAGGTATGCGGAGAAGTCGAATCGACCGAATCGCGTTCGGGGTGGACCTACGCGGGATGCACGCACACGGCTGCACACGGCGATTACACCTTGGAAGGGCTCGCCGAAGGTGACTACCGCATCGAATTCACCGGAGAAGTATGTACCCCCAACTGCAAGCAGGAATACACACAGCAGTGGTATGAAAACACGCCGGTGCTCAGCGACGCCAAACGGGTCAGGGTTACGGGCTCAGCGACCACGTCCGGTGTCGACGCCGAGATGGAAGACAGCGGCGAGATCTCAGGTCGTGTTGTCACGTCCGGCGCAGCACCCGTCGAGGACACCGAAGCATGCGCAGAGCGCGTCGGGGCCCAGATCGGACGCTGCGCCGTCACGAACGCAAACGGCGAATACACGATCCCGGGTCTCGAAGCGGGCACCTACAAGGTCGAATTCAACGGCACCACGTGTCAAAAAGGAGGGTGCGACGAGTACCTGGCCCAGTACTACCACGACAGGGCCACCGAAGAAGAAGCGGAACCGGTCGAAGTGACCGCATTGCATGCCACGACGGGGATCGACGCCGTTCTGATCGAAGCGCGCAAGATCACGGGGCACGTCTACGCCGAAGGCGGCGGGCCGATCGCGGAAACCGAGGTCTGCGCGCAACGCCAAGCGGAAGGCACAGAACGGACCGAAGAGGATGAACACTGCGCGTACTCCTCCCGCGCAGGCGAATACAAGATCGAAGGGCTTCCGGTTGGCCTGTACGTCGTCACATTCCCCGGCGAACTTTGCCCCAGCACCGAATGCCACCCCGAATACGCGCCACAGTTCTTCGAAGGCGCCACCGAAAGAGGGCAAGCCACGGAGGTCGAACTGACCGAGGCGACCGAAAAGGGCGCGGTCAACGCCCACCTGCACGCCGGCGGCAGCATCTCGGGCAAGATCACAACCGACTGGCTGACCCCGAAGCCGATCAAAGACGCAGAGGTGTGCGCCTCCAAGACGCCCCCGAACGGTCTCAAGGATGCGTGCGGCTACGCCAACATGGAAGGCGAATACATGATCGCGGGCCTGCAGAGCGGCGATTACCACGTCTGGTTCACCGGCACCGTATGCCCGTCGGTCGGGCCGTGCGACTTCGGCGTCTACGTCGAGCAGTTCTACGACCGCGAACCGGAAGGTTCAGATGAAGAACACGCGGCAGCCGTGTCAGTGTCCACGAGTCAGACCACGCGCGAAATCGACGGCGAGCTGGCAGAAGCGAATCCGAAGCTGCCGACCAACACGCAGCCGCCGCAACTGACCGGCACCGCATCGGTCGGTGCCGTCCTACAGTGCACCGAAGGCCAGTGGTCGAATAACCCCAGCAGGCTGGAGTATGCGTGGCTGCGAAACGGGACAGTGATCGCCGGCGCCAACTCTTCCACCTACACCGTGCAGAGCGCCGACCAGGGCACGGCGATCGAGTGCAGAGTCACCGTGAGCAACGGCGCCGGGCCCGCCAGCGTAACGACTAGCGCGATCGCGATACCCGCGGCCGTCGTGCCGACCACGACCACCGCGACCACCACCACGAGCGTTGGCCTGGGGGTTGCCGTCATGCCGACCACGACCACCGCGACCACCACCACGAGCGCCGGCCTGGGGGTTGCCGTCGTCACCGGTCCAGCGACCGTCAAGGCGGGCAAAGCGACGATCAGATTGCGCTGCACCGGCTCCAGCCCATGCAAAGGCACAGTCCAGCTTCAGGTCACGAGCACCGCCGCCACGAACTCAAAGAATCATGGCAAAAAGACCGCCAACGTGGTGATCGCAACGGCGAGCTTCTCGATCGCCGCCGGCGCCTTTCAGAGCGTATCGCTGGCGCTCACGGGCACCGGCAAGAAGCTGCTCGCAAAGGCTTCCAAGAAGGGGCTGCAGGTGACCGTTTCAGGCACCGGCGTAAAGGCGGGCTCGCTGGTGCTCAAGGAAACGCCCGCAACCGGCCGACACAAGAACTAGCGTCGCCGGCCGCGCCCCTGCGCCTCAATACAGCAGTTCTTCTACGGCCTTGGCGTGCATGCGGCCCATCGTCGTGTGCTGCGGGTGAAACCCGATCTTGCCCAGCACCTCGCTGGTGGCCGGCGCCCAGGCGATGATGAAGTACACGCCCAACACCACTGTTGCCAAACGCAGCTTGCGCGAGCCTGCAAGGGCCGCCATCGGCAGGACCCACACCAGGTACCACGGCAGGATCCAGCTGAGTGTCACGAGCACCACGACCATGGCCCACCCCGCCCCCGTCAGCGACTCGCGACGACGCCAGGCCACCAGGCAACACGCCACCAGCGACCCCACGAGCGCGAGCGTGAGCACGTTGTGCAGCATCCCCGTCTCTCCACCCTGACCGAGTGCCAGCCCCAGCAGGTTGGGGATGCTCAGATCGGTTACCAAGCTGTTTTGCAGCGTGAGGTTTGGAAAGTGCACGCCGAAAGCGATCAGCGTCGCCGCAGCTACCAGGACACCCGCGACCGCCATCCCTGCCAACACGCAAAGCAGCCTACGACGCGCACCCAAAAGGCTCACGAGCACGATCGGGATCAGCAGGCCCAGCGACGCCTTCATCCCCGCCGCAACCACAAAGGCCGCACCCGCGCCCGTATCCATCGCTGCCTGCGAGCCCATCCATTGCCTCCACGCGTGCCCACGCTGCTGGAGCGTGGCCGCCTTCTGCCCCAGCGTAGCCGCCCTCTCGCCCAGCGCGGGCGACCCTAGGGTCGCTGCGCGGGCGCGCAGCAGCAGATAGAAGCCCAGCACCACGCTGAAGACCATGAAGAAGTCGTTGTGGTCGCCTCCCACCCCCCAGAAGAGCACGATCGGATTCAGCCCCACGAACACGACCGCCGCCACGGGGTCGATCGGTTCCCGGCGCGCGCGCGTCCATCCCCAGCGCCCGCCCCGCGCGCCGCCGGACGCGTGCGTCAAGGCGCCAAGGGTCTCGGCGTTGGCGCCCGGGTTGGCGCCCGCGACGGCCTCGGTCTCAGCGCCCGCCCCCAGCGGGTGCTCCTGTAAAAGCTTCGCGCACTTGTACGTCAAAAACACGATCCCCAGCTCCGCCAACAGGATCGCGGCCTTGAACGTCCAGAAGTACGCCGCCAGCGAGAACGTCGCCGCAGCGAAGGTGAGGATCGTAAACAGCGGGCCGTACGGGCTCAGCAACCCGTGCCAGTTCGACAGGGCGAACGCTGGGTCGCTGTGGGGCTCAAGCTGGGGGATCGTTGTGTACGGATTGAGGTGGTGGACAACCTCCATGCGCGCGTAGTTGAGGTAGTTGAACACGTCCGTGAGCGCCAGCGGTGGGGCGAGCAGGTAGATGATCTGCACCGCCACGATCACCTTTGCCACCGTGCCAATGCGCAAGTGGCTCGCGTGTTTGACCGCCACCACATAGCCCGCGTATGCGAGCACCACTGCGACCGTCACAAGCCAGCGCAGCGACGCGCTCGCGGTCAACGACGGCCAGATGCCCCCCAGGGGACCCGCCAGCCAGGCCGGGAAGTAGTGCGCCTGCGTGGGCGCCGACAGAAAGCTCGGGCGACCCACCGCTGCGGTGACAATGAACGCGCTCGAGGCCACCACCAGTGCAAGCCCCGCGTGTGCCTGCAGCGCCGGCTGCCCAAGCACCCGTCCAAGCGCACGCATGCGCTCCCGCCACAACGGCTCCGCGACATCCGCGCGCTGGATCGGGAGCGTGGTGGCGTCTGTGCTCATCAGTTCCTACCCCACCGCAGCAGCCGCACTGAGTTCCTCACGACACGGCGCATGCCGCCGTCCAAGGTAGGCCAGTTGCCCAATGGAGCGACTAAGAATACGGACGCCTCTAAACGGAAGCTGTGGGCTCCCGTCGCGCACGCCGCGCGTCTGGGCGGGGCACGATGCCCCGCATGCGAAAACGCACTCGACGCAGCAGCGTGCGCGGAGGAACTCCTAACTACAGGATTGAGACGTTTACGGCCTTGGGACCCTTGTCGCCTTCTTCAGGCTCATAGGAGACCCGAGCACCTTCGCGCAGTGTGCGAAAGCCCTCACCGTTGATGCCAGTGTGGTGCACGAACAGGTCCTTGGCGCCATCATCAGGTGTGATGAAGCCGAAGCCCTTCTCGTCGCTGAACCACTTGACTGTGCCAGTTGGCATGTGATGATCCTCCACGACATGTGCTTGCTACTGCGCGGAGGATGCTGCTGACAGATCCGACCTGCGAGAGCCTGCACTGCTTTCCCGACCCATTTGGGCCAGCCATTCCGTCGCGACGGTAGCAGAGGCGCGCCCCGCACGCGTTCACAAAGTCGCCGCCGCGGCTGTCCACGATCTAGGCTCAAGTGCGTATGACCCCCCTCTACCGATCCCTGCTCGGCGCTGGAGCCCCCGCCGAGCTGACCCTCGAGCACGTGCTCGATGGCCTTTCCTTGCCCCCCAATGCCCCCGGCGAGCGCCCGTATGTGCTGCTGAACATGATCTCCACCGCCGACGGCCGTGCCACCATCGCCGGCCGCTCCGGACCGATCGGCGGCAGCGGCGACCGCGAGCTCTTTCACGGTCTGCGCACCCTCGTCGACGCCGTCCTCATCGGCGCCTCCACGCTGCGCGTCGAGCGCTACAACCGCATTGTCGACGACGAGAACGGGCGCGCGCGCAGGCGTGCCAGTGGTCTGGCAGAGCAGCCGCTCGCATGCGTCGTCTCCGGCAGCCTCGCCCTTGACTCCGCAATCCCTTTGCTTGCCGACCCAAGCGCGCACGTGGTCATGCTCACACCCTCGCAAGCCACGATTGCGCCCGTGGAAGCCGAGGTCGAGTACATCCGCGCCTCAGACAGCGGCCACCTTGACCTGCCCGCGTGCCTGCAAGCATTGCGCGAGCGCTTCGGCGTGCGCACGGTGCTGTGTGAGGGCGGGCCCCATCTGGCCGGCCAGCTGCTCGCCAACGGGCTCATCGATGAGCTCTTCTTGACGCTCGCGCCCAAGCTTGTGTCCGGCCCCCTGCAAACAACCCCCGGCCCGCTGGCCGCCGCCCCCGGCGCGGGCGCGCCCACTACGCCCGCCGTCGCGCTGCCTTTACTGAGCGGCCAATCGCTTAGCCCCCCCGCGCCACTGTCGCTGGTCTCGGTGCTTGAGTGCGAGTCTTATCTATTCCTGCGCTACCGCACTACTTCTTAGCCATGCCCTCGGCCGTGACCTGAGTACCGGCCTCGGGGTCGACCTGAGTGCCGGCCTCGGGGTCGACCTGGTGGTCGCCAGTGGCGCCATCAACATCAAGGGTCTGTGCCGAGACAATCGCCAACAGCTCGCCCGCAAGCTTGCGTCCGTCTGCGGCACGCTGAGGCGTGACCTCGATCTGGACCACCGCCTGTCCCTCCTCGAGCTCCTCAAGCGTTATCCGCGGACTACGCCGCAGCGGCGTGATCAGTGCGCTCTCCAACAGCTCCTGCACATGGCCCGGCGTCACGCCCGGCGACAGGCGCGCGCGCATGCTCACCGCGTCGGGCTCGCTCAGCGGCCGCACCGCCACTGCGAGCACCACGTTGTTGGGCACCATCACCAACTCGTTGTCAACGATGAGCGTTGTGTAAAGCAAGCCCTGTGAGCTGACCACGCCCTCGATCTGCCCCGTCCCCCCGCCCAGCACCCCACCCTGCAAGCGCACCCTGTCGCCCACGCGAAACGGCCGAGCGCTGATCAGCACGGCGCCG
>CAJCHW010000056.1 GCA_903970125.1 Chlamydiota bacterium | reverse complement strand
GACGCCCAGGGGCAGCAGCAGGCCCAGCCGCGCCAGGTCGCGCCGAAACGGCCGACGCCGGTAGGCGAGCACCCAGGCAGCGATGGCCGCGATCGAGACCGGTACCGTCAGCGTCCGGTTTGAGAACTCGATGATCGCGTGCGACCGCAGCGGCGGATAGCCCTTGCCGTAGCAGCTGGGCCAATCCGGGCAGCCCAGGCCCGAGCCGCTCAACCGCACGGCAGCGCCCGTCATGACGATCAGGGTCAGCGCGCCCAGCGCCACGTAGGCCACCCTCGTGTACTGCTCCGGGGTGATCGTAAAGCCCCGCACGCGGATCATCGCGCGGGCAAACGGCGACGTGGAGGTGCGCTCGCCGGCGCCGTCCCTCGGCTGCGAGTCCCCGGACATGGCCCTAAGTTAACCAGCAGCGGTCCGGCGACGCGCAGGGCCGGCGGCTCGCTAAGGCCGCTCGGATGCCTGCGCTCTGAGATACCGTAGGACACTGGCACCCGGACGCCCTATGCCAGGCCAACGCGTATCGCCAACCCCCGAGCGAGCCCACCGTACACTCGCCCGCCTTCATGATCGGCGACGCGCCTCCCTCGTCGGCTCGCGCTGAGCACGTGGATCTCGCTTCACCGCGCGGAGGACCTTACGCCCCTGCGCGAGACCCTGACGCAGGCACGCCTGTTCGTGCGCGTCAACCCGTTCGGCCCGGACACGCCCTCGGAAGTGTCGCGACTGATGGATCTCGGCGCCGAGGTGTTGATGCTGCCGATGTTCCGCAGCGTCACGGAGGTCGCCCGTTTTATGGACATCGTGCAGGATCGAGCAGAGGTGGTGTTGCTGCTGGAGACACGCGAGGCCGCCGAGCAGGTGGCGGCGCTGGTGACCCTGTCCGGCGTGCGCGAGGTACATGTAGGCATCAACGACCTCGCACTCAGCCTTGGGGTCCGAAACCGCTTCGAACTCCTGGAGAGCGACGAGCTGAAGCGGGTCGCTGCCTGTGTGCGGGACGCGGGTCTGCGGCTGGGCATCGGGGGGATCGGCCGCACCGGTGATGTCAGCCTGCCGATTCCCCCTGACCTCATCCACGTGCAGCTCGTGCGCTTGGGGGCCACCGCGGCGCTCATCTCGCGCGCCTTTATCGGCCCGGGCGGTGGCGCCGAGGAGCTGGCCCGTGAGGTCGGCCTCAGTCGCCGGTGCCTGGCCTCTTGGTCCAGGGCCGACGAGACAGAGATCGAACGGGCGCGCTGCGAGTTCCGCGCCGCCGTGCGCCGTTGTGAGAGCTGGTGACCAGGCGCGGTGTCTCGTCAGCGACCGGTGCGCCGCACGCGGGCGCGCACCCGCTCACGGTCGGCCTTCCGAGCCTCATACGCGCCTAGGCGCATCATCCGGTTGGGAGCATGGGTGCGGTAGAGCACCGCGAGCGCGGGCAGCCCCAGTGCCGGCTTGTCTGCCGTAAGCCTGATGGCGAACTCCCAGTCTTCCATGCCTTCGAACTCGGGGTCCCAGTGAGCCTCGGGCAAGCCAGGGCGGTGGGCGATGACGTTGGTGTCCACGAAGTTGGACTTGATCAGCCGTTCGCGATCAAACTGGCGGAAACGGACCTGCGGCGCCCTCCCGCTGTGGCGATGCTCGATCTCGGACTCCATGATTCGGGCGCCATAGAGCATGTCGTAGCGCTCGAAGTGCGAGAACGCCCAAGCGACCGCCGCCAGCCAGTCAGGCAGCATCAGGTTGTCGTCGTCGAGGTAGGCGATCGCCTCCCCGCGCACAAGCTCAAGTGCGGCGTTGCGCGCCTTGGCCGCGCCGATTCCCTCGGTGCGCAGAGAACGGATACGGTCGTCATCGATAGCCTCAAGCGTCGCGGCGGTGTCGTCGGTGCTGCCGTCGTCGATGACGATCAGCTCCCACTGGGTATGCGTCTGCGCCTGGACCGAGGTGATCGCCTCGCGCAGCAGCGCGGAGCGATCGCGGGTCGGCATTATCACCGAGACGAGGAGGTCTGTCGGCAGCTGGGCGCCGAGCCAATGCTGCAGCGCGAGGCTCCGTTCGGTCAACCCGCTGCCGCCGACGCGCGGCGTCATCGGACCGTCGAGCTCGACGTGTGAGTCGATTCGTGCGACTTCATCGGTGTAGTCACCAAGTACCCGATAGGCCTCGGCAACGCTCCGCTCCAGCTGGCTGTGCGCCGCCGAGAACTGGGCGAGCTTCTCCGATAACTCGCGCAGCGCGCGCTCGTGTTGTGCGGATGCAGCGACGAGGGCGGCACGGGTCTCCTGGAGCTGTGCAGCAAGTTCGGATCGGGTTGGGCCGCCAACGCGCAGGGTGCGGCTGATGCGATGCGCCAGCCGCGCGCGGATTTGTTCCGAAACCGTGAGCACCTCGGCGGCGACCTGCTCGCTAGCGCCCCGTGCGTTGCAAGCGGGCGTGCACCTTCACGCGGTCGGCTCGACGGTCCGCAGAGGAGACCGTTCTGAGGATCCGATCAGGTGCGTGCGTGCGGTACAGCACCGCCAGCGCCGGTAACGCAAGCGCCGGCTTGTCCGCTGTGAGCCTGATGGCGAGCTCCCAGTCTTCGGTGCCCTCGAAGTCAGGGTCCCAGTGGCCCTCGGGCAGTCCCGCCCGGTGGGCGATGACGTTGGTGTCCACGAAGTTGGACTTGATCAGGCGTTCGCGATCGAACGAGCAGAACACCAGCCCGGGCAACTCCCCTGCATAGCCAAACGCCGTCTCGTCCTCGACGATGCGCGCGCCGTAAAGCATGTCGTGATGATCAAACTGCGAGAAGGCCCAGGCGACCGCCGCAAGCCAGCTCGGGAGCATGAGGTTGTCGTCGTCGAGGTAAGCGATCGCCTCACCGCGCACAACCTCAAGCGCGGCGTTGCGCGCCATGGCAGCGCCGATCCCCTCGGTGCGCAGACAGCGGATACGGTCGTCGTCGATCGCCGCAAGGGTTGCGGCAGTGTCGTCGGCACTGCCGTCGTCGACGACGATCAACTCCCAGTGAGCGTGCGTCTGTGCCTGCACCGAGGCGATCGCCTCACGGAGCAGCGCGGGTCGGTCGCGGGTCGGCAAGACCACGGAGACAAGGAGGTCGGTCGGCGGCTGCTCGCTGAGCCAGTGCTGCAATGCGAGGATGCGCTCCGCCGTCGCCGGTTGATCGGCCTCGATGTGTGCTGCAATCCTCGCGACTTGCTCCACGTGGGCGCCAAGGGACTGGTAAGCCTCGGCCACGCTGCGCTCCAGCTGGGCGTGCGCCGCCGAGAACTCAGCGAGCTTCTCCCACGCTTCGTGCAGCCCGCGCTGGTTGTTTGCTTTCGCGGCATCGATGGCAGCACGCGTCTCCGCGATCTGTGCCGCAAGTTCAGAGCGGGTCGGGCCGCCAAAGGGCAGCCTGCGCCTGACGCGTCGCGCCAACCGCGCACGGCGTCCGGTCTCCGGACCCTGGTACATGGGCCCAAAAGGTACCTCAGGGGGTGCGACGGCGCCAGATCCAACGTTGCTCCGGCCTCGTAGGCCTCGGCCAACTGTCGCCTACGCTGACCGCATCACCAGCTCGCGCACGCCCGGCACGTTCACCAGCCCCGCCACCTCCTCGGCGGCCTCGCGTGTCTCCAGCAGCAACACCACCTCTGCTCGAGCCTGCACGATCTCCAAAAAACGGCCGACCTCCCTGACGCTGCGGAACATCGGCAGCA
The DNA here is from genome assembly GCA_903970125.1 of Chlamydiota bacterium. Classification (GTDB taxonomy): domain Bacteria; phylum Actinomycetota; class Thermoleophilia; order Solirubrobacterales; family Solirubrobacteraceae; genus Palsa-744. Next base: position 213 of record CAJCHW010000056.1, on the reverse strand, counting down.
TCAGCACCTCGGCGCCGAGCCCCAGCAGGAGCTCCACTTCCGAGGGGGTGTCTGCGCCCAGCGGGTTGACGAGCACGAACAGTCGCGCATGCGTCAGGACCTCGCGCAGAAGGCCACGGTCCTCCGCGCGGTGAGGAGAGATCCATGTGCTCAGGCCGGCCTGGCGGGCGCGCTTGCCGCGAGTCTCAAGGTCCAGTCCAACCCGATCCACCC
>CAJCHW010000055.1 GCA_903970125.1 Chlamydiota bacterium | reverse complement strand
AGCCTGCATGACCGACACAAATCGCGTGCCACAATGGACTGGTGACTGACGAACATGCCTGGCTAGCACCGCCCGTAGCGCCTTTGACCGGCACTGAACTGCGCGCCGGGCTGCCTGCTGCGCCGCTGGTTGCGACACCGGCACCGGCACCCGCGCCGGGTGCCGGTGCAAACGATCCTTTCGGCCGCAAGCGCCCGCGTGGCCGGCTCAGGCAGAAGCTGTCAAGCGGCGTGGCCGCGGTCGTGGCGCTCGTCGCGAAGTTCGGCGTCGCGATCAAGGGCATCCTAATCGCGCTGCCGAACCTGAAGCTGTTCATCACCGCCGGCACAGCGCTGGTTTCGGTCGCCGCCTACAGCCTGTTCTTCGGCTGGTGGTTTGCCGTGGGCTTCGTGGTGCTCATCTTCGTGCACGAGATGGGCCACGTGATCGCGTTGCGGCGCGAGGGGATCAAGGCCAGCGCGCCCATGTTCATCCCTTTCATGGGCGCCGTCATCACCGCCAGGTCGCTGGGCGACAACGCTTTGGCCGAGGCGCGCGTAGGCCTCGCAGGTCCGATCCTGGGCTCACTGGGGGCTGCGTGCGTCGCAGTCGCAGGCGCGTTGCTTGACAGCAACTTCCTACTGGCCCTCGCCTACATCGGCTTCTTGATCAACCTCTTCAATCTCCTGCCCATCGTCCCACTGGACGGCGGCAGAGCGATGGCCGCGATGGCACCGTGGATGTGGTTTCTGGGCTTCGGCGGTCTCGTGGCGCTGATGTTTCTCAACAGCAGCGGCAACCCGATTCTTCCCATCATCGTGCTCTTCGCCGCGTTCGATCTCTACCGCCGCTGGCGGCATCGGCGCTCGCGCACGCTTCAGTCCGCCGCCTACTACCGGGTGTCACGGCGCAACCGCGTGATCGTGGGCGCGGTCTACCTGGGCCTGATCGTGGCGCTCGTGTTCGGCATGAATGCCACCCACATCCTCGCCAACGGCGGGCACAGCTTTACCTCGATCTAGGCGCCGGCGGCGTGGCTAGCATGCCGGCTAGCGTTCCGCGTCCCGGAGGCCCCGCTGGATCTCGCGCTCGGTCTCGCGTTTGCGCAGCGTGTCGCGCTTGTCATAGAGCGTCTTGCCGCGAGCCAGCGCAATCTCAACTTTGGCGCGTGAGCCGGAGAAGTAGATCCGGGTCGGCACCAGCGTCCACCCGCGCTCCTTGGTGCGCCCCGCGATGCGCTCCAACTCGCTCCGGTGCACAAGCAGCTTGCGCGGGCGCTCGGGCTCGTGGTTGTCGCGTGATGCCGGCATGTACGGCGGGATATGCACCGAGTGCAACCACAGCTCGCCGCCATCGATGCTCGCGTAGCCGTCCTTGAGCTGCGCCCCGGATGCCCGCAGCGACTTGACCTCGCTGCCCTGCAGCGCCATGCCACACTCCAACCGCTCCAGCAGCTCATAACGATGCGAGGCGTACCTGTTTGAGGCGACATCGCCCTCGGAGATCTTGCGCTTTCTGGCCTTGGCCATGGTGCTATGACCCTAGCCGCTGAGTCTCATCACGACTGCGCTCCAAGCCGCAACAGGCGACCCTGAGCCGGCTCAGGGCGCCCGCCGGCGCGGCCGCGTGACCTGCGCCTGCTCTGCCTCAGCCGCCGGCACCAGTTCCACGCGACCACGTGCCGGCTCGACCTTTGCGACGCGCACGGTAACGGCCTCGCCCAGGCGCAAGGTGCGTCCCGACTCGCTCGCGTAAAGGATGGTGCCCTCTTCGTTGAGCTCCCACCAGTCGCGTCCGCCACCTTGGCTGCCGTCACGACGCCCACTCCGGTCTGCGCCGCGATCGCCTCCACGCCTTCTGCCGGCGGCGCCCGCGCGCTGTGCGGGACGCGCATTCGCAGTCCGGCCGGTCCCGGCTGCGGCCGGGGCGGGGGCTGCGGCCGGGGCTGTGGGCGCCCAGCGCAGTCGCCTGACCGGGATCATGCCCTCAAAGACCGCAGCAAAGCCCTCGTCGTGACCGCCGCCGAAGGCGACAAAGGCCCCGCCGCCGATCAGTCCCGTGATCTCGCCGGGAAACTCGTGCTCTGAGCCGCGCTCGCGCAAAAGGCCTTCGAGCGCAAAGCACCGTGCCACATCCGTCGCGTCGCGTTCGATCGCCATCGCCTCGCGCTCGCGTTCGGAGGTCCAAGCGCCGAGCTCGCCCAGTGCCGCCGCGTCCGGAGCGCGCTCGCCGGCGCCCAGGGTGGACAGCAGTGCGCGATGGCACACGATGTCCGGATAGCGTCGGATCGGGGAGGTGAAATGGCAGTACGCGGCCGAGCCCAGGCCCGCGTGACCGAGGTTGCGCGGCGAGTAATAGGCCTGCTGCAGCGTGCGCAGCACCAACCCAGTCAGCGCGATGCGCCCGCCCGTAGCCGTCTGGGTCTCCTCGCCGGCACGGGACTGGAACTCGGTGAAGTGGCGCCCCATGCCCACCGAGATTGCCGCCACCAGTTCGGCGGCCTCCGATTCCGACATCGGCTCCGGCACTGGCGGCGTGGGAACCCCGAGGCTGACGAGCTGATCGACCAGGTGCAAGACCCGCTGCGGTTCGGGCCGCTCGTGCACGCGATAAAGGCACGGCACGCTGCGGTCAGACAGATGGAGCGCGACCGCCTCATTGGCAGCGATCATCAGCTGCTCAATCATCTGATGGGACTCCGTCGCCTGCGCCGCCGGACCGCTGTCAAGCGTCACGCTGACGGCGCCGTCGGCGTCAAAGGCAAAGGTGGGCTCGACGGAATCGACCTCCAGCGCGCCGCTGCGGCGCCGCGTGCGCCCCAGGCCCGCGGCCGCCGCCCGCGCCGCTTGCAGGCCTGTCCCCCAAGGCTGCCGGGCCTGCTCGCGGCCTGCGAAGATCCGGTCGACTTGGTCGTAGTTCAAGCGGGCGTCGGAGCGGATCAGTGTGCGGTGAAAGGCCACGCGGCCGACTTCGCCGCCGTCGATGTCCATCTCCACGGTCACCGCCAAGCGGTCCTGCCCGGGCCCAAGGGAGCAGGCATCATTCGATAGCGCCTCCGGCAGCATCGGCTCCACTGTGCCGGGCACGTACACGCTTGTGCCGCGGCGGCGAGCCTCCTTGTCCAGCACCGAGCCCTCGCGCACGTAGGCGCTGACGTCGGCGATGTGGACCCAGACCCGCACGACCTCGCCATCGAGCACTTGCGCCGAGATCGCGTCGTCGTAGTCACGCGCCGTAGCGGGGTCGACCGTGAAAGTCGACAGGTCGCGCAGATCCAGCCGCGCCGGCCCGGACGCGGCTTCGCCGTGGTCGGCGACCGCGAGCCCGCCGCGCTCCGCGGCGGCAGTGGCCGCTTCGGCCTCGCGCTGGAGCTTGGCTCCGAAGCCCCTGTGCAGGCCGCGCTCGATCATCAGCGCCTCGATCACGTCGCGGGCGACATCGGGCCGGCCGATCACACGTGTGACCTGTGCCCGTGCCGAGCCCGCGTGTCCCTGGCGCGCAGCGCGCAGCAGCACCAGGTCGCCCACGCGCGCCTGTACAGACCCACGTCCCCGCGCCGGGGCCACCACGAGCTGGCCGTGGTTGCGGCCGCGACCGCTCAGCGGTCCACGTGCGTCCGCCGCCACGGCGAAAAACGGCTCGGCCACGATGAAGCGACCCTTGCGCGCGAGCACCGCAACCGCGCCTCCCGCGCGAGCGTCCGCGCTCACTTGAGCTTTTTGGCCACGGTGTCCAGCGCGATTTCCAGGCCGCGGGCCGTGTCCACCTGCTGCGGCGACACGGGCACTTCGGGCGCGATCCCCGCACCCTCCTTGACACCACCGCCACCCAGGTTGTGCCCGTTGGGCGTGAAGTACTCGCCCACCGTGATGTCCAGGGCGCCGCCGTTGGCAAGCGGCTGAAGCTCCTGAAAGACGCCCTTGCCGAAGGTGTGGGTGCCCACGACCGTGGCGCGGTGGTCGTCCTGCAGCGCTCCGGTCACGATCTCTGCGGCCGACGCGGTATCGCGGTCGACGAGCACGGCCATGGGCACCGACGCGGGGATCGCGCCACCGGCCGCCATCAGCGTCTGCGTGGGCAGCGTGCGCGAGCGCATCGTCACGATCAAACCCTTGTCGATGAAGATGCTCGCGACCAGACGGCCCTCGTTGACCAGGCCGCCGCCGTTGTGGCGCAGGTCAAAAACGATCCCACGGGCACCAGCTGCGAGCTCCTTGTCAACCGCCTTGCGGACTTCTGTGCTGACGCCGGCGGTGAAGCTCGCCAATGCCACGACGGCAAGCTTGACGTGATCGACCGTGCGTAGCTCAGAGGCCACCTCCGGCGCCGCCACGACCTCCCTGACGATCCCGACCGTACGACGAGCGACACCCTGCTGAAGCGTCAGCTTTACGGTCGTCCCTGCAGGTCCCACGATCAGGTTCCTCGAGGCTTCCTCGGACAAGCCCTTCAGCCGGCGACCGTTGACGGCGACGATCGTCTGGCCGAGCTTGAGTCCCGCGCGTTCGGCCGGCGAGGGGTCAAAGACGCGCACGATTTCGAGGCCCAGCGGGCGCGGCGTGACTTCCACGCCCACCCCCGAGAAGTGACTCGGGGCCAAAAAAGTGTGGAAGTCAGACGGACTGAGGTAGTGCGAGAACGGGTCTTCCAGGCTCGCGACTGCGCCGGCTATCGAAGCGCTCGCAAGCGCGGTCTTGGAGATCGGTCGGAAGTAGCTGCGCGAGATGTCATTGAGCGCTTCGGCAGTGACTTCGGTCTCGTGGTTGGCCTCAAAGGTCCCGCGCAAAAAGCTCGGCAGATCGCTGGGATGGCCGCCGAGCCACACACCGATCACAAGCCACACGGGCAACATCGCCACAATCAGCGCCATCGTGGGGCCGTTCGAGTTCGCGCGGCGCCCGCGCTTCAGTCCGTCGGCGCCAGGTGGTCCAGACGAGCCCCCGGCGACCGAGTCGCTAGAGTCGCCGGCTGCAGCCTCTGCACTCATGACCGGTCAGGTTAGTGTCCCAGCCGTGCGCGGCGCGCCGAGCGCGGCGGATTCGCAGTTCTGACCGCGAAGGCCACAGCCCCAAAATGCCGACGAGCCCATCCACCCAGACGAGCACCGTCGCCTCAAACGGCCTGGCCGTGCGGACGATCGGACTGCCTGGGACACGCGCTCTGACCGTGCTCTTGGCCTTTGACGCTGGCGCCCGCACCGAGCGCCCCGAGGAGAACGGGATGGCTCATTTCCTGGAGCACCTCGTATTCAAGGGCGGCGAGAAGTACTCAAACCACCAGGCGATCAACAACACCGCGGAGCGCCTCGGCGGTGTGCTCAACGCCTACACCAGCCAGGATCTCGTGGCCTTCCACATCACCGTGCGCGCCGAGTCAGCGCCTGAGGCGCTGGACCTCTTGACGGACTTCGTGGCGCGCCCTCGGCTCGACGCCGCCGAGCTTGAGCGCGAGCGCGGCGTGGTCATCCAGGAGATCAACCGCGCCTATGACCAGCCGGCGATGGTCGCCGAGTACCTGATCGACACAGCATCCTTCGGCAACCACCCGCTCGGGCGCACCGTGCTGGGTCCAGAGGAGAACCTGCGCAGCTTCACGCGCGAGGCGATCGTGGCCTTCCGGCAACGCCGCTGGTCCGGAGCACACGGTGGTGCATTTCTGGCGGGCAACATCGACCACCTCCCCGACCAGGAGGCCCTGCACGAGCTGCTGGGACGCTTTCCTTCGCTGCCAGAGCCGGAACCCTACGATCCTGCGCCTGCGTTTGAGCCGACGACGCTCGTCGATCAGCGCGACACCAACCAGTCGCACCTGCGCATGCTCTACCGGCCTGCCATTGACGCCTCCGACCGTCGCACACGCGCGGCCCTGGCGATCTACTCGACACTTTTGGGCGGCTCGATGTCCTCACGCCTCTTTGAAGAGATTCGCGAGCGGCGCGGTCTGTGTTACTCGGTGTCCGCCGGTGACCACGTCTTTGCCGACGTGTCAATCCTGCAGCTGGGCTCGGGGTTGCAGTCGGATAAGTGCGTCGAGGCCTATGAGCGCATGCGTGAGATCGTCGCCGAACTTCGCACCGAGGGACCGACCGAGGAGGAGTTCATCCGCGCCCGCACCTATGCGGCCGGCAGGCTCGTGCTCGCGTTTGAGAACAGCGGCGCAGTCGCCCGCTACGCGGCGAGCCAGGCGATCGTCTTCGGCGAACACTCAGACCACGACGACGCCGTGGCCGCCTTGGACGCGGTCACATACGACGAAGTGCGCGCGGTTGCAGCCGCCGTCGAGGACGAGCTCGCTATCGCGTGCGTCGGCCCCCACGACGCCGCCGAATTCAACTGAGCCGGGCTCGAGCCGTCTGAGCGGGGCCCTAGCCCTTGGCGATCGTGAAGCTGAGTGTCTGCGGCGCCGACTGCTCGCCGAATGCTGCGGCGGTGATCGCGACTGTGTAGCTACCCGGGCTTAGCTTGCTGGGCGTGGAGAGCATCCCGTCGAATGACACCGCGTTGACTCCTGCGTGGGCCGGGACGTTGAGCGTGCCAACGGGGACCGAGCGCGTGCAGCGAGGCTTGTGCCTGTTGTTCTTGGTCTGTGCGACGCACGCCTTACCGACCTTGCGCCCCGTAGAGGACTTGTCGAACGCAAAGCTCATGCTCGCCCCCTCGTTGAGGTCAAACGAGAAGCTGGTGCCCACTGGGGGCTTCTTGGCCTTGCCCTTGCGCTCACGCCAGCTCTTGGGGGACTCGCGCAAATCGCTCAACTGCGGTGCCGGGAGTTCGGTCGTGGGTGACGGTTGCGATGCCGTCGGTGTGGGCGTCTTGAGGTTGATGTTGAACACGTCTTCACCAAAGACCGTCGTTCCCGCCTCTTCGGCATCGCCGAGCAGCGGCAGGGTAAAGAGCGTCTCGATCGAAGCGAGCAGGCTGTAGTGGTTGTACGGCTTGGGGGAGGTCGTGCCGCCCTTGATGAACGGCGAAATGAGCACCGCGCCGATGTCGCCGCCGCCGGGCCCGACCTCGCCGCAGCACGCCGATGTGTCGCTGTCGGCGGCCTCATCGAAGGTCACGACCAGCAGACCGCTTTCCTTGAATGCAGGCGAGTTGACGATCTTCGGGACCCAGGTCGACAAAAAGGCATTGATACCCGCAAAGCCCGCGGGCTCTTCATCGGGAGCACCACAGGACCCTTCGTGGCCGTCGTAGCAGGTGTTCGGCGTGATGAACGAGAAGTTGGGCGTGTTATCGGTGCTCGCGAGGTCTTCTTCAAGCGCCGGTTCCATCGGCACAACGTGTTCTTCGCAGCTCTGTGGGTGGCCGGTGATCGACTGAAACCACATGAACGGGTCGTGGCGGGTGGCATAGCGATCCGCCGGTTCCCTGCCCTGTTCGGGATCGTGTTCGCCCAGGTTGGCGGGGTGGCTGCACGCTTTGGGCATGCTCTGCATGTAACCCTTCCAGCTGCCGCCCGCGCCTTCGAGCTGATTGGCGAGGGTCGAGACGCTTGATGGGTAGACACACCCTGTGCCGATCGCCTGTTCGTACGGGCCGAACTGCATGCCTTCCAGCGTGAACGCTTCCCACTTTTCGTTGCAGTCCGCCCTGGTGTCCGGGTTTGGAGCCTGGCCGGAGATCATCGCGATGTAGTTGTCCAGCGATGCGTGTCCGACCGCGTGGTAGTTGGGCAGAAAGACGCCCATCGAGGGCAGCGTCTGGGCGAGGTACGGAGAGCGCGCTCCGACGCCAAAGCTGGTGCTCTCGCTCTCGTTCTCAAGCACGATCACAAACACGTGCTTGATCGGGGGCAGCGCCGCACGAGCGGCCGGCGTCACGACCAGTACGCTGGCGCAAAGGGCGACCAGAGCGAACACAGCAGCGGTGGCGCGAGCGACGCGCCGACGCTGCGGCGCGTCTGAGGCAAGCACCATGGATGCAGTCTCCCATATCCGCGGTGCGCTCAACCGCAGTCCGGCGGCGCGGCCGGCGTCTGGCGACGTCAGCCGATGGCGACCATGCGTTCGATCGGCACGCGCGCGCGCTGTGCGATCTCGTCGGGCACGCGCACCTCGTACTTGCCTTCGGCAAGTGAATCACGCAGCCGCGGCAGCGTGATCATCTTCATAAACGCGCACGTCGCCTCGGCGTTGGCCGCAATCAACTCAAGCTCCGGCGCGGCCCGCTGCAGGCCGTAGAGCATCCCCACCTCGGTGGCCACTACCGCCTCGCGCACGGGGCGGTCGCCCGGCGTGCCAGCGCCCAGCGTGCCGTCGCCCGGCGTGCCGTCGGCGGCCTCCAGCTCGCGCTCGGCCGCTTCGGCGTAACGGAGCATGCCGCCGGTGGAGAGCATGTGCACGCCCTCGGAGTCCACGTCGCCTGCGGCCACGTACTCCATCACGGCGGTCGTGCAGCCACACTCGGGATGGATCAGAAAGTCGGCGCCGGGGTGGGCGGCGCGCGTGGCCTCGATGTCCGAGGGCCGAATGCCGGCGTGCACGTGGCACTCGCCGTCCCAGACATGCATGTTGACGCCCAATTCGCGCTCCACGTAGGCACCCAGCCACATGTCGGGGCCAAAGAGGATCTCGGTCTCCGGACCTTGGGTGGCGTAGATGTGGCGCACCACGTCGACGGCGTTGGCCGAGGTGCAGCAGTAGTCGGTGAGCGCCTTGACCTCGGCGCTGGTGTTGACGTACATGACGACGACACCCTGTGGGTAGCGCGCCTTCCAGTCGATCAGCTGCTCAGAATCGATCGAAGCGGCCAGCGTGCATCCGGCACGGGTGTCGGGGATCAGCACGGTCTTGTCCGGGCACAGCACCGACGCGGTCTCAGCCATGAAGTGCACGCCGCAGAAGACGATCACCTCGGCGTCGACGGCCGCCGCCTGGCGTGAAAGCCCGAGCGAGTCGCCGACGTAGTCGGCCACGTCCTGGATCTCGGGCAACTGGTAGTTGTGCGCGAGGATCACGGCGTCGCGCTGGCGCGCCAGCTCGCGCACCTCGTCTTGCAGTTGGATGATCTCGTCGAGAGCGAGCGCGTCGGGCCTTGGCAGCGCGTCGATCTCGCCCAACGTCAGGTCCGGCGGCGGCGGCGCCTGCGTGAGCCCAAGCGGCGCGGTCACGGCGTGCTCCGCAGAGTCATCGACAGGTCCAGGGCAGGAGCGGAATGGGTCAGCGCGCCCATCGAGATCCAGTCTATCCCGGTGCCCGCGAGCGCCGCGAGGCCGTCCAGCGTGACGCCGCCGCTGACCTCGAGCTCGGCACGCCCGTCCACCTGCGCGACGGCCGCGCGCACAGCATCCGTGTCCATGTTGTCCAGCAGCAGTCGCCGAGCGCCCGCCGCCAGTGCCGCGTCGATCTCGGCGGCGCTTGTTACCTCGACCTCCAGGGCGTCGGCCAGCGCGGGCGCGCTTGCGCGCGCGCTCGATACCGCCGCCGCGATGCCTCCAGCTGCGGCAATGTGGTTGTCCTTGATCAGGATCGCGTCATAGAGGCCCACGCGGTGGTTGCACGCGCCGCCGGCGCGTACGGCTGCCTTCTCCAGCATCCGCAGCCCAGGCGTCGTCTTGCGCGTATCCAGGATCTGAGCCTTTGAGCCGGCGACCGCGGCGGCGGCCCGCGCGGCCATGGTCGCGACCCCGGAGAGGTGCGCGAGGAAGTTCAGCACCGTGCGCTCGGCGGTCAAAAGCGCGCGTGCGCGCCCTTGCACGCTCAGCACCGGCCCGTACTCGCGCCAGACCCCCTCGGGTCCCAGCCGCTCAAACACCGCATCTGCGTCGAGCTCGGCGAAGACCGCCTCGGCGACGTCGATCCCGTAGATGACGCCGGGTCCCTTCTGGGAGATCACGGCCTGCGCGCTGGCGTCCGCGGGCACCGTCGCCACCGTGGTGACGTCGCCGTCGCCTACGTCCTCCTTGAGTGCCGCTCGGATGAGCGCGCGCACGTCGGCGCGTTGCGAGGCGGCAGTGTTGGGCTCTAGGAGCAGGCTCAACTGGCCGTCGGGATCTCGGCGGGCGGCTCGACCACCTCGGTGACCGAAGTGAGCCCGTCGGGGGTATGGCCGCGCGCGTCGCGGCGGTGGCGCAGCTTGTCGCGGTGGCGCTTGACCTGTCGTGCGAGCTCGTCGACGATCAAATTCAGGGAGTGCAGCATGTCGTGCGAGGAATCCTTGGCACGCAGCGTGACCCCCTTGAGGTAGAGCGTGCCCTCGGCGACCTCGCGGTCGGACACCCGCGGGTTTGGCTCCTGGAAGATCTCTATCTCCAGTCGGGCCAACTCGGAGACCTGCTTTGACACCTTCTCCAGCCGACGCCTGACGTGTGTGCGCATCTCGTCGGTGACAGTCACGTTGCGCCCCTTGAAGTCGATCTGCATCTTCTCGCCCCCTACCGTTTGGAGGCCAACGGCCTGAGCCGCTGACCACAGAGAGATTGTCTGTCCATGGTAGGCGCCAGCGGGCCGCACCCGCGGGGCCTATGCGTCGAGTGGGCGCAGGCTCTCGATGATTCCGGCGTGCCCTGCGATCGCGCCGATCAGGATCGCGCCGTCGGCGACGTGGGTGCCGGGGAACACGATGCTGTCGCGCAGCTGAGCGCCGCGTCCGACCTGGGCCTTGTCACCGAGCACGACTGGGCCCGTCAGCCGTACGCCCTCGCCGAGCTGGACGTCGCGGCCGATCCACGCCGGGCCAGCGATCTCGACGCCCGCCGGCAGCTCGACCTCAGAGCTGAAGATCACCCCGGGCGCAAGCTCGCGCCCGTCCACCTTCAGCCGCAGCTCGCCGCGCAACGCGTCGAAGGTCCCGGCGCGAAGCTCCGCTAGCGAGCCCACGTCGTTCCAGTACTCACGCACCTCGTGGATGTGGAAGGGCACGTCGTGTGCAAGCAGGGCTGGGAAGACATCCTGGGCCCAGTCGACAAACGGCCGCTCTGGAAAGTAGTCAAAGATCTCGGGCTCGAAGATGTAGATGCCACAGTTGCCCAGCTGCGAGAGCGCTTCCTCGGGCTCGGGCTTCTCCTGAAAGCCCGTGATGCGGCCCTCCCGGTCGTGGAGCACCACGCCGTACTCGCGCGTATCGGCGACCGTCTTGACCGCCAGCGTCGCGATCGCGCCGGTCTGAGCGTGACGGGCCATCATTGCGCCCAGATCGATGTCGGTGAGCGCGTCGCCGGAGATCACCAGAAACGTCTCGCCCTCAAAGAAGTCGCTGCATCCGCGCACGCCCCCGGCGGTCCCCAAAAGCTCTGACTCGACGCGGTAGCTGATGCGGTCGCCGAAGTAGCCCTGGATCGCCTCCGGGAAGTGATGCAGGTTGGCGATCACGTCATCGCAGCCGTGGCGTGCGAGCAGGTCGAGGATGTGCGCCATAACGGGCCTGTCGAGCACCGGCACCATCGGCTTTGAGACCTCGTAGGTGATCGGCCGCAACCGCGTGCCCAGGCCTGCTGCTAGGACCATCGCCTTCATCGTGCGCTCAAGCTATCGGAGCCGCTACTCCCAGGCGCTGCGATAGGCGCGCTGCTCGTCGGTGAGCGTGTCGATCTGAACGCCCAGGGAGTCCAGCTTCAGGCGCGCGACCTCGCCGTCGATGTCAGCGGGCACGGCGCTGACGCCTGCCGTGAGCGCGGGCGCGCTGATCACCAGACGCTCAACGCACAGGGCCTGGATTGCAAAGGAGATGTCCATCACCGCCGCCGGGTGGCCTTCGCCGGCGGCGAGGTTGACCACGCGGCCGTCAGCCAGAAGGTTCAGCCGGCGCCCGTCGGTGAGCGTGTACTGCGTGACCAGCGGCAGCACCTGGACGGCACCCGTGGCCAGCTCGCGCAGCTGCGTCAGCGAGATCTCGACGTCGAAATGGCCGGCATTGGCGAGCACCGCGCCGTCCTTCATGTGGCCGAAGTGCTCTGAGCCCAGTGCGTCACGCCCGCCGGTGACAGTGACAAAGACATCGCCCTGCGCGGCGGCCTGCAGCGAGGGCATCACCTCGTAGCCCGCCATGCGCGCCTCCAGGGCACGCATCGGGTCGACCTCGCAGACGACGACCGAGGCACCCGCTCCGCGCGCACGCAGCGCCACGCCGCGCCCGGTGTAGCCGTAGCCGAACACGACCACCGTGCGTCCCGC
>CAJCHW010000054.1 GCA_903970125.1 Chlamydiota bacterium | reverse complement strand
GTTGAGTTCGAGCGTCTCGACGGGATTCTCGAGAGGTTTGGTCCCGCAGGCGTGACCGACCTCGAGCAGGCATTCGGTCGCGTCGGGGCCGTCACCGACGACACGCAGATGACGTTGTTCACGGCCGAAGGGCTCGTCCGGATGCACCTGCGCGCCGTGTCACGCGGCGTCGGACCGACCGTGTCGGTCATCGCGCACGCTTACGCTCGATGGCTGTACACGCAAGGCGAGCAGCCACCGGCGGTGCCCGGGAACACCATCGATGGCTGGCTTGTGGACGTCCCGGAGCTACGCCACCGGCGCGCACCGGGAAACACGTGCCTTCAAGCGTTGCGCGCGGGCAGAGAGGGCAGCATTGAGGAACCCCTGAACGACTCGAAAGGGTGCGGCGGCGTCATGCGCGTGGCGCCCGTTGGCTTGTACCCGTCGCTTCCGCGGCAAGCCGTGTTCGGTCTGGGATGCGAAGTTGCCGCACTGACACACGGCCATCCGACCGGGTACCTCGCTGCCGGCGCGCTCGCCGAGATCATCGCGTGCATCGCGCGGGACGGGCTTTCGCTTGACTCGGCGCTTGACCGCGCCGAACGGTGCCTGTTTGAATGGCCGCCCGGTGGCAGCGCGGAGACGATCCAGGCGATCGAAGCTGCGCGCGAGCTCGCACGGCCCGGGAACGGCATTGCCGCATCGCCGGCCGCAGTGGAGTCGCTCGGAGGCGGCTGGGTTGCCGAGGAGGCGCTTGCGATAGCCCTGTACTGCGCGCTGGTTGCGCGAGACTTCCGCTCCGGGGTTCTCCTGGCCGCAAACCACTCGGGCGATAGCGACAGCACAGCCTCGATCTGCGGGGGCCTTCTCGGTGCCCGTGACGGACTTGCTTCCATCCCGCCGCAATGGATCGATCATCTCGACGTCGTCGCCGCAATCCGGCGGGTGTGCGACGACTGGGAGTACATCTCGAACAACGAGGAGCTCGTAGTCAGCGAAGACTGGGTGGCCGAGGGGTGGGCCCTCGCCTACCCGCCCGCATAGTTAGGATCTCGGCCTCGTGACCGTGTCGAACACTGTCGTAGGGCGAGCGCGCGGCCCCGAGTCGGCGACTCGGATTCTGAACCAAGCGTGCCGCACCATCACGCAGGCCGGCTACCGGCCGGTCGCGGCCGGCAAGGAGCGCGAGCTGCACGAGCGGCTGAAGGAGGCGCTCGGCGATCACGACGCGGTCACGGAGAGTCGCCTGGCTGACCACGGGTGCGGCTGGACCCGTACGCCTGGAGGAATCGACGTGGTGGCTCGCAGCCTGTCACTTGGGATCGAGGTGAAGCTGGACAAGCCCGACGAGCTGCTCTGGGACGCGATCAAAGTCGGACAGCGGGTCGACCCGGGCGCAGGCTGGGACGAGGCGTTGGGAACCGCCGCCGTTGTCGACCAAATGACCGTAGACCGACTGCATAGTCCGGACGCTTACATGCTGTGGCCAGCGGCCCCGAAGACCTTCGACGTTCGCGCTCTACTGGACGAGCGCAGGCGGGACTGGTACTGGCTGATGTGCGGCGGCCGCGGAGTCCGCCCGACGAACCTACCGCGATATCTGCGCGCGTCTGAGACCCAGGTGCATCCCTACCAAGACAACCCGGCAACGGTCCTCGCGGTGAGAACTTTCTGTGCCTCATCGTCGGCGACGGAGCGTTTTGAGCTGGACGAGCACGGATGGCCGCACGACATGGAGGTACCAGCTGAGTGGCGTGACCGGATCGACTTCTGCGCTACCCGCAAGGCCGGCGTCGAGATCGTTGGCAGGATCCCCACGCGAAGCAAGCCGATGGACGAAGAGGACGTACAGATCAGACGCACACAACTGACAAAGGACGAGCGGACGTGCAAGTGGGCGTTCGTCTGGGCGCCCGGCTTCGAGCACCCAACTTCGTTTCGACTTTCCCCGGAGGACCCGGAGAGGTACGACCTGCGGGTGTCATCCAACAAGGCCGTGACCAACCCGGGCGCTCCGAAGCCGTTGCCTGCGTGGTGCCGCTCCTCTGTCAGTCAGGCGCTCCAAGCCCGCTGACTCAGCTCGTGCTGTGCGCGAGCTCGTTGAAGCGCACGGCCGCCCGGGTAGGGAATACAACTCGTGGCAGCGGTGCACTAGGCCCGCGGCGTGCAGGCCCACAATTGCATCGACGGCCAGCAGCTCGTTGCCGAGCTCCCGGGTGAGCTCGTCCACCGACCACGGCCCCGGCGTTGGGGACTCAAGGAGTAGACAGAGGACGTTGCGTTCCGTGTTGGTGGGCTCGTCGCCAGCCGGCTTGCAAATAGGCTGATCTTGCATGGGAAGGTCCTTTCTCGTGCCACGCCCCGGGCGGTTGGCGCTGCGCCGAAGTGGCCTAGTTTTGGAGCGGCGCAGGTGGCCTAGTTTTCACGCGGCGCTTACAAACCACAGCACGTTGCCGATGGTCGAAGCGGGCCCAGCGTCCGCGCGGCGCACCACGGTCCGCCCGAAAGGCCACAGCGCGAACATGCCGATCCTTAAGGACGCGATGCCGAACGGGATGGTGATGATCAGGGCGAAGCAGACCAAAGCGGCTAACGCGTAGCCGATCGCCATCCACAGTCCGGCGAAAGTGAACCAGATGATGTTGAGGAGGAGTCGCATGTGCGTGGTCCTGACTGGAAGATGCCAGATTGGTTGCGCTCGCTCGATGTCGAGGCCCACGGGCGCATTGTGGGACGCGCGGTGACACCACTTGCGCGGTCACCCGGTGGCGAGCAACTCGATCTCCCGCGAACTCGTGCACCGCATCCACACCAATCGGCGTCGAACTCCAGCGCATCCGCCCAGCGGCATGTCGAGGCGATTGGGACGCCTACGACATCGGTATCACCCGTGAGCGTCCGGGTGCTCAGATGGCTGGGTGAGTGGCGGAGGCAGATCGTCAGTCAAGCGTGACGACCGTCGCGCCGCCCACGCCCCGGTAGCGGCCCGGTTCGCAGGTCAACACGATTACCTGACAGTCGCGGCCGGCGACTCCTAGTGCGGCGCCGATTTTTTCCAGACGGTCCGGGTCCGAGTAGCCCAGCGCATCGTCGATGATCACCGGCACTCCGGCAGGCGCGCCGTCACCGTTCGGGCGACCCACCAGTGCCGCGCACGCGAGACGGGTGATCACGGCCAGCTGCTCACGTGCCCCACCGGATAGCGAGTCGAAAGGCACGGTGGTGCCGTCCAGGTTGCGAGCCTCGACTTCGAGCGTCCGGGCGTCGATAGAGACCTCCACCTCAGGTCCGAACAGAATGCGGGCGTACGCGGTCACCTTGTCTTTGAAGGGACCCACATAGGCCTGCTGCGCCTGCTCGCGCTTGTCAGCGAGCACCGCGTGCAGGTGCGCGACGGCAGCGGCTCGCTGATTCTCGGAGTCGACCTCGCGCTCGAGGTCGTCAAGCACTGCGCGCTGTTCGTCGAGGCGGCCGGCGAGCCCCTTGTGGCCTTCTGAGTCGAGAACCGCCTGCTTTTCGGCGCGCTCGATCTTGAGTGCCTCGGCGCGCTCGCTGAGACCCTTTACGAGTTGCTCTGCGTTCTCAAGCATTGCGCGTGCGCTGGTCGGGTCGGTGGCGTTGAGCTCCTTTTGCACGGCCCGGCAAGCCTCGGCTGCCGT
>CAJCHW010000053.1 GCA_903970125.1 Chlamydiota bacterium | reverse complement strand
CCTTGGCAACGACGTCGGCAGTGGTCATCCTGTGTTGTTCGGCCATCGTGGTGCTCCTCTCATGGGTTCTTGGTGGAACCAACGAGTTTGGACGCCGCGGTGGCCGGAAGCTTCTTGGCCTACGCGGGCGTTACACCACTTTTAGCGACATGACCCGATTGACCATCAGTGTGGTCCATACGTTCTACTCCCGGACCGGAGCGAACGGCAAGCGCCTTTCATGCCAAGTAGACTTCTGGCCACGAAGCCGCTCCAATAGCGATCGTCGCCATGCTGCAGCCGATGGCGGCACGACGTTCAGGGGTATTCAGATGACTCATGTCGATGGTTCACTTAAGGCGGGTGGTTGTGTCGGACGTACGGCGGTAAATCGTCGAGATGGACGGCGTAAGGAGCCCTTCGGATTAGAGAAGTGGTTTTGATGACGACAGACCCACCGTGCTGCGACAGTTTGCCGGTCAGCGAACTGCTCTCGGTCGTCGTCATAACTTATAACTCGGCGCCCGTGCTCACCGGGATGCTTGCCGCCTTGAAGGCGGTCCTTCCTAACAGCGAGGTCATTTTCGTCGATAATGGATCCTCAGACGAAACCCACGGCATCCTTGAACGGTCTGGTACGGACGCAACGCTTATCCTGGGACACGGCAACGTTGGCTTTGGCGCGGGTGCGAATATTGGCGCACGAGCGGCCTCTCGGGACCTTCTTCTTATTCTCAATCCAGACGCGCGTCCGTGCGCCGTCGACGAGCGCGCCCTAGCGCTGCTAGCGAGACAGACACGCGTCGGTCTCCTTGCCTGCGCCATTCGTGCTGAGGCTGGGAACACCGTTCATATGCTGTATCGGCAATGGGGTTGGCGGAGAGAGTTATGGTGGCACGTCGTGATGTCGTTCTTGGTGCCCCGTGAGCTCAGAATCGCTCGCCCTCGCGTCCGGAGATATGGGCGGGCTCATTGGGCCTTGGGTGCGGCGTTGCTTGTAAATCGGGGTGAGTTTCTTGAGGTCGGCGGCTTTGACGATCGATTCTTTCTCTACGGGGAGGACCGCGATTTGGGGCGGACCTACAGGGCGCAAAAGCTACCTGTGTGCCCGACCGACGCGGTGACGGTCGAGCACGATGGAGGCGCGTCCTCACCAGTGGATGTCATTAGGAGAAACACGTGGATTGTGCTTTCCAGGCTTGAGTATGCAGCGAAGTGGCACGGCGAGAGCGACGTGGTCCGATTGGCGAGCCGGTATCTGGCTGCCTTGGCCTTGATAGGCCGTCTGCCGAGGGTGGGCCGCCTGCGTGGTGCGGCCGACCGAGCAATCGCGGTCTGTGCATGCCTTGCGGATATCGCGAACCAACCCGGGGTGGCCGCGTATCCAGCTGCTCGCGAGACGCTCGCGGAGCTTGGCCGTCGCAGGAATCGATCATCTCACTAGAACTGATGGCCGCCGCCTCGCTCGGCCTATCGCGACCGACTCTTTGCGGGCTGACTCGGCTTGCCGGTAACAGCTGCGCACCTCCGGCCTCCGTTCGATGTGAGCCGGGCTGGGTCTGACGGAGACCGAATTAGTTGCAGCCCAACTTTCATCGGACCGTTATTTGATGCCTGTCTTTGACAGCGTAGAGAGCCTCAAACTCGGCCGGCGGCCGGTCGCCGAGGTTTTCGTGCAGGCGGACGTTGTTGAACCAGCCGACGTACTCAACGACGGCCAGCTCCAGCTGGGACCTCGTTGCCCAGACGCGGTCTGAGATCAGCTCGGTCTTGAAGGTGTCGACGAAGCTCTCGGCGCTAGCGTTGTCAAACGCGTCGCCGACGGTGCCGATCGATCCGAGCACCCCGGCGTCGTCCAGGGTCTGGGTGTAGTCAATACTCGTGTATTGGGTGGATTCAACCGATCGTTGCAACGCCGTGTTGTTGGACAGATCGTAGATGCTCGTCGAGCGCCTCCGCTGGCGTTCTCCACGCGAGCGTCTTGCGTGGCCTGCTGTTGAGCGTGGCGGCAACCGCCGCGAGCTCCTCGGCGGTGTGCCGGGTAAGGTCAGTGCCCTTCGGGAAGTATTGCCGCAGCAAGCCGTTGGTGTTCTCGTTTGTGCCTCGCTGCCAGGGGCTTTGAGGGTCACAAAAATAGACCGGTAAACCGGTGCGGATTTTCAGTTCAGCGTGCTGAGACATCTCGGCGCCCTGGTCCCAGGTCAGCGAGCGACGCAGCTGCTGCGGCAGCGTGGTGATCGCAGCGCCGATCGCATCACGCACGGCCTCTGCGCCGTGGCCGGCAAGGGGAGGGCCGTTGTTGGCCCTGGGCCCGCCGTGGCCGGCCATGGGCGGCAGGTAAAGCAGCATCGTAAAGCGGGTGCTGCGCTCCACGAGCGTGCCGATCGCAGAGCGGCCCAGGCCAAGGATCAGATCGCCCTCCCAGTGTCCGGGCACCGCCCGGTCCTCGGCCTCGGCTGGACGCTGGCTGATGAGGACCTCCTCGGTCACGAACTTCTTGCCACGGGCCTGGGTTCGGCCCCTGGGGACACGTAGCGCCCTGCCGGTCCGCAGACACGCGGTCAGCTCGCGTGCCAACGCGCCCCGGCTCTGCACGTAAAGCGCCTGGTAGATCGCCTCGTGGGAGATCCGCATTGAGTCATCATCGGGGAAGTCGATGCGGAGCCGGTTGGCGATCTGCTCCGGGCTCCATGCCTTAGACCAGCGACGGTCTTTGCGGGGTCCCTGACGCCGCCCGCGCCAGCGGACATCGGGGCCGGAAATGCGCCGGCCACCCGGTCGCTTCACCGCGCCGCCCAGGCGGTCTTGCACATACCGGCGCAGCGCTGGGTTCGCGGCGAGCTTTGCCGTCTTGGGGCGTCTGGCGCGCCTGTCGGCATGCCACTGTGCTGTCGTGGCGCGGTAGTCAAAGCTGCCGCCGCGGGTGGCCGCGTTGCGGTCAAGCTCGCGGGAGATCGTGGAGGCCGAGCGCTCGAGCTGACGGGCGATCTCACGCACTCCACAGCCGCGGGCGCGCAGGAGCGCGATCTCTTCCCGCTCGGCGAATGACAGGTAGCGCCCCGACAGCGGGGCTTGGGTAACTGTTGGCATCCCGCCACCCTCTCGAAACCAGCGGCTGCCCACCGGTGCCGAGACGCCAGCCTCGTGGCCTGCGGCTTCGCTTGAGGCTCCCCGAGCGATCGCTGCCCAGAAGCGCTGTCGGTGCTCTCTGCGGGCTACCGGCGGACGCCCCGGCGAGTGCATTGCCGCACGAGTTGATCTTCGCCTGCCTGTCGTCATCACAACTCCCTTCGGTCAGGTGTTGCGAGGACTGGTTGACTCCGGGTTGACTACCGGCATCGCTGTGGTGCACCAGCGCGACGTCGGCGCCGGGTTGCCTCTGACCCAGAGCCATCCGCAGCGCGTCGAGCACGAGATCCGTGCGCATGTGGCTGGCGAACTGCCAGCCGACGATCATGCGGCTGTAGGCGTCGATGACGAAGGAAAAGAACACCAGGCCCTCCCAGCAACGCAGGTAGGTGAAGTCCGCAAACCAGGTTTCGTCCGGCCGGCACGCCGAGAAGTCGCGCTGGACGCGATCGGGTGCGCGCGTGGCTGTTGGATCAGAACGCGTCGTGCGCCAGGGCTTGCCACGGCGCTTTGCGCCGCAGATCTTGTGCTGGTGCATCAGCCGCTTGACCTGGTCGCGGCCGACGTCCTCGCCGGCCCTTGAGAGCGCCTTCCACATCCGCCGATAGCCGTAGGCGTAGTAGTTGGCGGCGTGCATGTCGCAGATGACGCCGAGCAGCCGCTCGTCCTCGATGGCGCGGTCAGAGCGTTGCCCTGTGGCGCGGTGGTAGTAGGCCGACGCCGACACCCCGAGCGTGGCGCAGATGAGCTCGACGGCGAAGCTCGAGCGGTACTCGTCGATGAACGCGCTCACCTCCGCGGGGTCCCGTCGAGCTCCGTCGCGAAAAACACCGACGCGGCCTTCAGTATTTCGTTAGCCCGGCGCAGCTCGCGGTTCTCGCGCTCAAGCGCCTTGAGCCGTTCGCGCTCGGTGGTCGTCAGCAGGTCCTTGCGCTTGCCTTCGTCGGCTTGAGCCTGGCGCACCCAGGAGCGCAGCGACTCGTGGTTGACACCCAGGTCCTTTGAGATCTGGGAGATTGGGCGCTGAGACTCGTGCACGAGACGCACGGCGCGCTCGCGAAACTCATCGGAGTACTTCCTCGGTCTTGACATGGCTGGGAGTTCCTCTCTCCAGGACGAAATCCTGGGTGTTGAGGTCTCCGTGGGACCCAGCCTGGCTCATTGCCGAGACTGAAGCCGAAGTGGAAGCACTCGCGCTGGCCCATCTCCCGGCGGGTGCGTTGTACGACTACACGCTTGTGTCATCCAGTGGCGAATTCAACGACGTTGGCGCAGGAAGAGTGCCCTAATGGCCGGAGCATTTCAGCAGCTACTAGGCCAGACAGCGGGGCCTCCGTATCTGGAGATCCCGTCTTTCCAGGTGATCGAGCGCAGCCTGTTTCGCGCCGATGAAGGCTACTGCGGCTGGGTAGAGCATGGGGCGGTGGCCGCTTCGCCGCCGCTGTCGTTGACCCGCTATCCGTCGCTATCGGGGTCCAACTCGCTGATGATCTGCACTGGACCCGGCACGGCAACTACCCATACCGGAACCACGAATGCGATCAAGCGCATGAGTCGCCCCCGTCCCGAAGAAGGACAGTTGCACTGGAAGCTGTGGTGGGCATTCAGGGCCGAACAGATCGCGCAGAATCCCCGAAGGATTAGCTTCCTGATCGACACCCAGCTTGGCGACAACTCGCAGCGCTCAGAGGTGGAAGTGGTCTGGATACGCCGGCAAACGGCATCGCCGTACAACGTCACCAACAGGTTCTACGTGGCTAACAACGCCCGTGAACTCGTCGGAGTCCCAGAATGCGAATGGAACTTCGGCGAAAACGAAAACAAGGCGGACTGGTCAACCATCGAGTTGGTGTTCAACTACAACCCAACCGCTGTACTGGAATACACCGAACTGATCGTGCAGGGCAAAGCATATGACCTCGAAGGCATTGGTGGGCAACAAGGGCGGCAGACGCCGCAGACCACGTCCTCGTTCGCCAACGGGTTCAACATAGGCATTGCCGTCACCAATCGCAATGACGCGGCTTACGGGCCAGCCGAAGTGTTCCTCGGCCGCTCGGAAACCTGGCTGGTGGCGTAATGCAAGGACGCTCGATGATTCTCGCCTCTGGCGCTGAACTGAAGATGTCCGAAGCGGGCAATGACGGATGGCACTACCCGCCGAACAACGTGGACTGGAGCGAATATTCTGAGGTCCAGTTCGCGATCCTCGTGCAGTCGCTTGGCGGTTCGCCCACCAAGGCCACGTTGAAGGCTCAGTTTGAATTCCTGATGCCACACGCGGGCGATGAAGGCGAAGAAGGCTACAGGTATGCCAAGCGCCTTTGGACACCCATAAGTGAACCACTCGCCTTGGGCGCGTCGGGACGTAAGACGGTCACGACGGCGGGGACCGTCGTTGCGCTGACAGCCGAAGAAATCCGATGTGATTGGGTGACGGTTACCGCGCTGGCGACGAACACCGCGCTCGTGGCTGTGGGTGCTAAGGGAGTCAAGGCACACTCGGGTGAAGAAGCGGGTACGCTTCTGCAGCCGGGCCAATCCGCCACGTTTTCGATCAAGGCGCTGGCCGAATTGCTGGTGGACGCCCAAGTGAGCGGGCAGGGAGTTTCCTACACCTATGGCAGCGATTCGCTCTCACACCACATCGTCGGGGGGCATCAGTGGAACGGCACCAACCACGTCCCGCCCGTGCTCGCCACGCAAGCCGACGGTTTGCCGCTAGCGCCGGTCTACCGTACGATCAACAGCTTTGGTCAAGCGGTGCGGGTGGGGTTTACGCCGGAATGTGAAGGTGGCACAACGCCCTACTGGAAGGTCATCATGACCGCCTGCGGCAAGGGCTAACGATGGAAAGCCAGAACCCGACGCTTCCTTCGGTAGGAACCGCTCGCGTCGCGGAAGGCAAGCTCAAGAACATGGCGCCGGCGCCGGTCGCCTCCGCAAGCTCGCTGATCTCGCGGCTCAGGTCAGTCAGCTCCTGCTCACGTCGCAAAGTCGGCAATGCCGCAGGCGGCATCAGACGCCACCGACCCCAGCCGCTCCGACCTGCGCCACAGTTCAACCTCGCCGGCCACCGACCGAGCCGATCTGCCGAGAGATCGCCTTGGATGTGGCAGGATCGCTGAGATCACCGGTCAGCGAACCCATCTTGTACTTGCCTCGCTGGTTGTGGTAGGTGCTGTTGTGGGCTTGTGGGTAGGGGTCCGATCCGATGCCACGACGCCGCTTGCGCCCACCGCAACACTGTCCGTCGACACGCATCACCTCGGAACGTTGTTCCCGGTGGGTGCCGTCGGCCTGTCCATCGAGGCCCACGAACTGAGCACCGACCATCTCAGCGTCTATCACGGCCGCTTAGTACGGCTGTTGCAATTACTTGGTCCTTCGGTACTGCGAATTGGGGGAGACAGCGTGGATTTGTCGTGGTGGACAGCGGACAACGAAGCACCTCCATCGTGGGTCACGAGCACTGTCACGCCAACCGACCTCGACGCTTTGCACCGGCTTTTGAAAGCCACCGGGTGGCGCGTGCTGCTTGGACTTGACCTGGGTCACCCTGAACCGGCTCGCGCAGCGGATGAGGCGCGCGAGGCGCAACGAATCATTGGGAGCGCCCTCCTGGGCGTTGAGATCGGCAACGAGCCGGAGGACTACGACAGCTACAAAGACCACCTTCGGCCGGCGGGTTACGACGTGGACGCGTATCTGACCGAACTCGAAGCCTACCGCCAGGCGCTAAACGCAACCGCTCCCGGCGTTAAGTTGTATGGCCCGGCGGTTAGCCAAGACAGTAAGTGGCTGGCGGCCTTAGGCACACACGCACAGGTGTTCACTGGACTGACCGAGCACTATTACGCAACGGGCGCATGTCCGATCTCATCATCGTCCACCGACGTCCCGCAGCCGACCGCAGCTGAACTGCTTTCACCATCCGTCCGCGATGCGGAGGATGGAACACTCGCCGTGCTCGCTCAAGCCAGGGTCGTCACCGGTCGTCCCACACGGATAGGGGAGACCAATACCGCATCGTGTGGCGGAGGCGCCGCGGTGAGTCCTGTGTTTGCCAGCGCGCTGTGGGCGCTCGACTGGTCGCTGCGGGCGGCGAGCAGCGGCGTGGGTGGACTGAACTTCCATGGTGGACTTGGGCTATGCAGCGCTGATAGCTACAGTCCCATCTGCGCCTCGAGTGGCAAGTCTGGTGGGGTCACAGCAGCGCCCGAGTACTATGGGCTACTCGCCGCGCGCCAACTAGAGGGCGGCCAGTTTGTGAAAACGGTCCTCACGGCACCCGATCCAGGGACCGACCTGACCACTTGGGCGACGATTGCCCCCGGCGGCACGGTCAGGGTCGTGATTGACAATCTCGCCACCGCGGGCTTGGCGCAGCCGGTGTTGATTTCTACGCCGAACTACAGCGCTGGTGCCGTCAGTATCGAGCGGCTCGCAGGTCCCACAGTGGAAGCGAGGACCGATGTAAGTCTCGGCGGGGCGAGTGTGACGCGTAGTGGACGGTGGCGGCCTAAACCCGTACAGCTGGCTCGCCTACACAAAGCGATTCGTGTCGTCGTGCCCCCAGCGAGCGCCATCATCGTTGCCTTGCAGCAACAACGCGTCGGCGGTCGGTAGCCGATCAGCGTGGCCTAACCGTGCTTTTTCGCGTCAGCCATCTCCGCGGTGCCGCCGCGTAAACCCTCGGAGTCGACGTGTAGGGCCCACGTTTACGGCGTCGCTCACGGCTGCGCGTAGCGCCAGGTTTCCCGAACCGATCTGGTCGGAGCCGTCTACTTTGCGAGGCTTAAGCAACAGTGCCAGGTCGGCGCCATCGGTGTAACAGCTGACTAGGCCCCGTTCCGCGAAGCGTGTCGCGATGTCGAGCTGATGGTCGTCAACAGTCAAGTCGAGTTAAGTGGTGTAACCCAGCTCGTTGGTGACGTCGAGGGCTCAGCCAGCGCTGAGCTCGATCACCTCCCCGTCGTTCTCTGTGTGTATTGATGCCTGGTCT